>JBKBNR010000136.1:0-7870 GCA_046295315.1 Hyphomicrobiaceae bacterium | reverse complement strand
CTTGATCGCGGACAAGTGCTTGCGCACGGTGTTGATCTCGGAAATCCGCGCGCCGCAGCGTAAAAGTTGCTTGGTCAGCGCCTGCTTGTCGGCGAACGATATGCCGCTCGCGGGCGACGACCAGAGCGCCGACGCGCCCCCCGACATCAGCGCCAGCACCAGATCGTTGGGGCCGGCCGACCTGGCCAGTTCGATGGCGCGGCGCGCGCCGTCGATGCTGTTCTGGTCCGGCACAGGGTGGGCGGCTTCCAGGATCTCGATGATCTCGGTCGGCAGCTTGAAGCCGTGGCGGGTCGAGACGAGGCCCGAAATCGACGCCCCCTGCCCAAGCGCCATGTAGTGGCGCTCTGTCGCCTGTGCCATCGCCGCGGCGGCCTTGCCGGCGCCGACGACGATGATGCGCCCCCCGGCCGGGACAGGCGGCAGGTGCGGCGGTACGGCCGTGTGCGGATGCGCAGTGCGCACAGCGGTGTCGTAGAGTTCAAGCAGCAAGGCTCTCGTTTCGGCAACGGTGCTCGCGGGCATTGTTGTTGTTCCTTGTCGTTGGCGAGAAGCGTTCTGCGCCACCGGCGATCGCACGGGACGGCGGTCAGCCAATTGGCCTAAAGTCGGACCTGAAGTCGAAACGTGTTTGCGAGATCGCCGCCGCGCCGTCAAGCGGCTGGCCAGAATGGCATCGGTTTGCGTTATGGCGCGCACGAATTGCTCGTTGTGCGGCCGTTGTGGTGCCGTGCGGCAGCCACGCGACGGCAATGCGGCGCCGCGGCAGTGGTGCGCGGCCGCATCGGGACGTATAGTCTCGTGCCATGCACACGCACGCCTCTCCCGCCAACCGTCCGCGCATCGCCGGGGTCGTCACCGAAAGTCACCGCATCATTCCGGGCCGGGCCGACGCCGGGCTTATCCTGCTCTGTGACCATGCCGAAAACCGGATACCGGACGGCTATGGCACGCTCGGGCTGCCCGCGTCAGAACTCTCACGTCACATCGCCTACGACATCGGCGCGGCGGGAGTGGTCGAGAACCTCGCGCGCCTGCTCGACGTGCCGGCGGTCCTGACGCGCTTTTCGCGGCTGCTGATCGACCCCAACCGTGGGCTCGACGACCCGACCCTCATCATGCGACTGTCCGACGGCGCCATCATCCCCGGCAACCGGACGCTGACAGCCGACGAGCGGGCGAAGCGCGTCGCCACCTGGTATGCGCCCTATCACACGGCGGTCGACCGCTTGATCGACGAGGCGCAGGTGCATCACCCGCACCCGGCGCTGCTTTCGATCCATTCCTTCACCGAGGTCTGGCGCGGCACAGTTCGCCCCTGGCAAGCCGGCGTCTTGTGGGACGCCGACGATCGGCTCGCCGGGCCCCTGATCGGCGCACTCGTCGCCGAGGGCGATCTGCTGGTCGGCGACAATGAGCCCTACAGCGGCAAGCTGCAAGGCGACTGCATGTGGCAGCACGGCACGCAGCGTGGGCTGCCGCACGCCATCATCGAGGTGCGGCAGGACCTGATCCGCAGCGTCGAGGGTCAGCAGGCCTGGGCGGAGCGGATCGCGCGCATCATGCGCGACATCAGGGCGCGGCGCGGCCTGGCGTTGGATATCGGCCCGACAGCGGACGACACAGCGCTCACCGCCTATGTTTCCGGAGACTATGGCCCGGTCTGACGGCAGGCTGCGGCTTCGAACTTTATTGGGAGACCTGACATGCCCGACATCGACGCCAAGACGCGCACCGAACTCGAGGCGGCGGTCTACCGCCGGCTGGTCGAACATCTCCGCAAGAGAACGGATGTTCAGAACATCGACCTGATGAACCTCGCCGGGTTCTGCCGCAACTGTCTCGCCAACTGGTACGCCGATGCGGCGCGCGAAACTGGCATCGCACTCGAAAAGGACGCCGCGCGCGAAATCGTCTACGGCGAGCCCTACAAGGAGTGGCAGGCCAAACATCAGAAAGAAGCGTCTGGGGACAAGCTGGCTGCCTTCGAAGTCAACCGCCCGAAAGACCATTGAAAGTTCGCGGTTGACGCCGCTGACACGCACGGTGGCCACCGGCGCCTTCGCTCCAGGGGCGCGCCAACGTGTCGCTTGCGCAGCGGACGGCCAAAGCTCGATAATTCGCCGTTTCATCAACGGCTGAGTGTGGAGGGCCGCCATGCCGATCTACGGTTTTCACTGCGACGACTGCAACAGCGAGTTCGAAACGCTGGTCCGCGCCAGCGAGACGGCCGAGTGCCCGTCCTGCGGCGGCACGCATCTGACGCGGACGCTGTCCCTCATCGCCAAGCCCAATAGTGGCGGTGAGGCGGGCGGCGGGCGCGCCGCATCGTCCGATGCTGCCCCTTGCGCGTCAGGCGCGTGCTGCTTCGGCGGCGGCTGCGGCTAGCCAGGGAAGGCGTGGGGCCTTGGCCCCTCGACTCCGCTATTTCGTCGATCGCCGGCCACCGATGCAGCCGACAAACGGGGTCCAGGGGACAAGTCCCCTGGACTTCACTTTTCTTGCGCAATCGAACGCAAAAGCTCGCCGTTCTGCACAGCTTCGAAATAGCTTTGGATGGTGCACGGCCTCGCCTTGTTTCCAACAGGGCGGCCCCATATCGTCGCGCGATGAGTTCAAGGCAACGGGTGAGCGCTGGCGAGGGCCGAGGCGCTTTCCCGGCATTCAGTGGGGACAAACGCCGATGACGACGCTTCAGGCTTCGACGCAAAATCAACTCCGCCAGCTCATCGAGCAGATCGAGCGGCTGGAGGAGGAGAAGAAGGCGCTGGCCGGCGACATCCGCGACAAGTTCGCGGAAGCGAAGGCGCTTGGCTTCGACGTCAAGGCGATGAAGAAGATCATCTCTTTGCGCAAGAAATCACAGACCGAGCGCCAGGAGGAGGAGAGCATTCTCGAGGTCTACATGCACGCGCTGGGCATGCTGGACGGCTCGCGCCTGGAGCGGGCGGCGGACGAGATGCTGGCGGCCGAATGACGCAAGGCTTGCCGGCGCGGGGCGCGACATGGCCGGCGGCGAAAACATTCAAGGAGTGGACGTGATGGCGAACATCCTGATGTGCCGGTGGACGGCCGCGGCAGCGGCGGGGGCAGCGGGGATTGCGGCTCTGCACTTCGGACCAACCGTCGCCGCGGCGGCCGAGCCCGCTTATGCCGGGACATGGGGCATCGACGCGGCGCAATGCAAGGTGCCGCAGGATCGGCAGGGCGCCCCCATGATTGTTACGGCCAAGGGCTACGATCAACACGAGGCGCATTGCACTTTCACGTCGGTGAAGCGCTCGGGCCAGGGCTGGGCAGTCGCGGCCGAGTGCTCTGTTGAAAGCGATAAGCAGAAGGACGCCTTCACACTCTCGGTGGTCGGCGACACGCTGACCATCGCACACGGCAAGCAGAAGCAGAAGCTGAAGCGCTGCCGCTGATCTTGCGCCGCTGGTGTGCGGCGGATCGTCCCTCGGCGACATCGATCACAGTACGGTCGCCGCGTCGGGTGTAGCGAGGTCGCCGGTCCAACCTGTGGACCGCACCGGCTCTCGCCACCCGGAGGATACATGCGCTACCGTTCGCGCGCCGCGATAGGCGCTTCCGCAACTTGTCTGCTGCTGGGGTTTTCGGGCGCCGCGCATGGGGCGGAACCCGCCTACGTCGGCATGTGGTCGAAGACCAGTGTGCATTGCTCGACCGGACAGAACCGCCCCGGTGCGCCGATGCTCGTCACGGCGAGCGGCTTTCGCCAGTATCACCTCGAGTGCACGTTTGCGAAGGTCGATGCGACGTCGCCGGGTGTATGGAACATCGCTGCCACCTGCACCTGGAACGGCACGCCGACGCGCATGGAAATGACGTGGGCGGTCTCTGGATCGGCTGGCGACGCCGGCGGCGGAGCGGCCTTGACGCTCACCGATGCTGCCGGAACCCATGTTCTGAACAAATGCGTTGTGCCGCCGAAGCCGGCCGCCACACCGTGATGCGCGTTAGCACCAGGACATTCACCCCTTGGCGCCGGCCTCGGCGACGGCTTTGAGATTGGCCAAGCCTTTCTCGTAATCGGCGCCGACGGTCTGGTCCAGCTTGATGCCGACCATCATCAGCGCGGCGCGGTCGAAGAAACCGTTTTCGCCGTTGAGGGTCCAGGTGACGCGCGTTCCGGCACCCTCGGGTTGCAGCGTGAATACCGCGCCGCTGGTCCCCGAATGCGGCCGCACCAGATCGAGGCGGATGGCGATGCGCTCGGCGGGCTGGCTCTCGACGATCGTCATCTGCCCCTCGCCGATCTCCTTGTTGCCGGACCAGGCGAACGTGGCGCCGACGCCCGATGGCGGGCCTGAAATCGCGGTGCGCGCGTTCGCGTCCTTGCCCGCCCACGGCGACCAGGCATTCCATTTGCGGAAGTCGTCGATGTACGGGAAGACGGCGGCGGGCGGCGCCGCGACGAGGACCGAGCGGGTGACGGTGTAGGCGGCGGGCTGCATGGCGACATAAGTGAGAAAGGCCGACATCGCCGACACGAAGCCGATCAGCACGTTCTTGAACATGGCGTATCCCCTGGGTTGCGAACGCAGCGCCCGGCCATCCCGGCGCGGGTGCGGCGGTCGGGCCTTTTCGAGACGTGTTTTGGTCTCTGACAGCGCCGCTGTCGAGGGGCGATGGGCGCCGATGCGAGACGATGGCCAGGTTACGCGAGCATGTGCCGCAAGTTTGCCGCGAGGTGGCGCGATAGTCGCGATCGGCACGACGGAAATGGCCGGCGGCCGGACGCGGCCGGGCGTGCATGGTGGGGGTGTGCAATCGGGTCACACATGGCCGCATAGCCAGGGCCGAACTCGAGAACCATGGTCGGCGCGGCTGGAAAAGGCGACGAACGTCAATTAGTTTTCTGGCGAACCGAGGAGTGACACATGCTTCGCCAACGCCACGCCGCGCCGGCCGTAATGGCCGCTGCCCTTGCTTTCGTGTCACTGACGGCGGTGCCGTCGACGCGCGCCGTCGAGCCTGAACCGCCCTCGGCGCTGATTACCGCCGAGGAAGCCATCGGTATCGCGGTGCGCCAGCGTCTCGCGACGGCCGAGCCGGGAGAGACGGCGGGTGACAAGTCCGACCGGGAAGCGCTCGCTGCGTTCTATGTGGCGCGCGGCAGCGAACCGCTTTGGATCGATGCCAGCGGCCTGACGCCCAAGGCCCGCGCGCTGGCCGACGAGATCGCCCGCGCCGCCGATTGGGGCCTCGACCCGAAGGCATTCGCGCTGCCGGAGAGTGATCTCGGGGCGTCGCCGTCGCGCGATGTGCTGGCCGCCGCCGAGGCGCGCCTGTCGATCGCCGCGCTCCGCTACGCCCGCTTCGCACGCGGCGGACGCATCCCCGATCCGCGCGACATGAGTTCCTATCTCGACCGCGATCCGCAGCTTGTCTCGCCGGTGCTGGTGCTCGAGCGCTTGGCTGAAACCAGTGATCCGGGCGGGTACATCGTTTCGCTGCATCCGCAGCACGAAGGGTTCCAGCGCCTGCGCCGCAAGCTGATCGAGATGCGCACGGCGGCGGCCGAGACGAAAGCCGAGCAGCCCGTCGCGGTGCCCGCCGAAGGCCCGACGCTCATTCCCGGCAACCGCCATCCCGACGTGGCGCTGCTGCGCCAGCGGCTCAAGGTCGAGCAAAGCGCAGGTGGCGACGCGCAACTTTACGACGACGCGCTGATCGAGGCGGTGAAGGCCTATCAGGGCGCCAACGGCATGACGCCGGACGGCCTCGTCGGCCGCCGCACGCGGGCGAGCCTCAACGGTGGCGCGCCAGATCGCCGTCGCGCCGATGAAGGACTGCTGATCGCCAATATGGAAATGTGGCGGTGGATGCCGGACGACCTCGGCGCCACGCACGTCATGGTCAACCTGCCGGAGTATCAGTTCCGCGTCGTCAAGAACGGCGGCGTCATCCATGAGGAGCGGCTGATCATCGGCAAGGTCGAGAACCAGACGCCGGTATTCTCGCATGCCATGGAGTTCGTGGTTCTGCACCCGTTCTGGGGCGTGCCCGACTCGATAAAAGTGCGCGAAGTGCTGCCTGGCATCGCGCGGGGCAACAATCTGTCGCGGCAGGGCCTGCGGCTGCAGTACAACGGTCGCGATGTCGATGCGACGCAGATCGACTGGTCGAAGGCCGATATCCGCCAGTTCCACGTCTATCAGCCGCCGGGTCCGGCCAACGTGCTCGGCGTCGTGAAGTTCATGTTCCCGAACAAGCATCAGGTCTACATGCACGACACGCCGACCAAGCATCTGTTCGCGACCTCGACGCGGACCTATAGCCACGGCTGCATGCGCGTGCGCAATCCGGTCCGGCTCGCCGAGGTGATCCTGCAGGAGGACAAAGGCTGGAGCGCGGAGCAGGTTCATCAACTGCTGCGCACAGGCCCCGAGAACAACAACGTCACGCTGGAAAAGAACATTCCCGTGCACGTCGTCTACTTCACGGCGTGGGTCGACGACAGCGGCGAATTGCAGACGAGGCCCGACGTCTACAGCCACGAGCGCCGTGTGCGGCTGGCGCTCGACGGCAAGTGGAACCAGATCCCGCGGCACGCCGATCATCTGGCACCGGTGAAGTTGGAGCGGCCGCTGATGGTGCAGAACGAGATCGGCAGCGGTGGCGGCGGCAACGCCGTGGAGAACTTCTTCCAGAACCTGTTCGGCGGGTTCTGATACCGCGGCCCGGCCTGCTCGAAGGCAGCGCCCACGACTCGAGACCAGCAACAAGGCCGCCGGTAACCCTACCGGCGGCCTCGCTGCTTGCCGGCCGGGCTTCCCTATTTCGGCCCCGTTTGCCGCGCCTAATGCGGAAACAGACGGGTTCTCACGCAGGACAACGAGTCGTTAAGGGTTGGGGATTAACCTTGATGCGACCTTAATTCCGGGCGCTACCGCCTCCGACCAGGCAACTCGGCCCTGTCGGCTGCGGTGTGCGGGCCACCGGCTCGCCAACGCGCTTTCGTGTGTGAGAGTTGAACGGGGAAGTTGAGGGAATGCGGAGGGTTCGGTCTCTCGTTGCCGGCGTCGCCACGGCGATCATCCTCTGCGGTGTCGGCGTCGGCGCGCTCATCGCCCGCGGCGACGACGAGCGCACGCTGTCGTTCTACAACATCCACACCAAGGAAACGTCGACCGTCGTCTACATGCGGGGTGGCAAGCGCGACCCGGAAGCGATGAAGCAAATCAACTGGATCATGCGGGACTGGCGCCGGAACGAGCCGACGACCATGGACCCGGAGTTGATCGATCTGATCTGGGAAGTTCACGCCGAACTCGGCTCGAAGGAGCCGATCCATCTTATCTCCGGGTACCGCTCGCCCGACACCAACGAAAACCTGCGCCGCACGCAGGGTGGTCAGGCGAAGAACAGCCGCCACACGCTCGGCAAGGCCGCCGACATCCACTTCCCCGACGTGCCGATCAAGCAGCTCCGCTACTCCGGTCTGGTGCGCCAGCGCGGCGGCGTCGGCTACTATCCGACATCCGGCGTGCCGTTCGTGCACCTCGACACCGGCAACGTGCGCCACTGGCCGCGCGTACCGCGGTATGAGCTGGCGCTGTTGTTCCCCGATGGCAATTCCAAGCACGTGCCAGCCGATGGACGGCCGCTGACCCGCCAGGACCACATCACCGCCAAGTCCCGCTATCAGGACCTCGCGCAGCAGGTGGCGGCGTTCTTCGACCTGAGATCGGCGGCAAAGACGTCGCGCACGCTCGTGGCCGATGCCGGCGGATCGCCGGCTCGCAACACCGGCGGATGGTCGCCCGCGGTCGCCACGCAACCGGCGGCCAAGGCAACCGCCGCGGCCGTCACGGCTGGCGCCGATCCGGCACCCGCGCGCGTCGCCGCC
>JBKBNR010000135.1:0-7884 GCA_046295315.1 Hyphomicrobiaceae bacterium | reverse complement strand
CGAGGGACTTGTGCTTGAACGCCCAGCCCGAGAGCAGCGTGTAGAGGTCGCTGCTTTCGTCGCCCTCGCTCAGGATCGTTTCGCCAGCAGAGAAGTGACGCTCGCCGATCTTGAAGCCTTCGACGAAGGCGAGTTCCTCGGGCGTGAAATTCCGGAACGTCGCCAGCGGCCGCAGAGGACATTGCGCACACAGCGTAGTTCTGGCGACCCGCGCGCGCTGCGCCGATGTTTTCGACATGTCGCCAATCGTCTCCGGTGCCGGTGGCTGGCACGCACCTCATTGCGCGCCGGGAAGATAGCGCTGCCATCTCGCCCGGCGCAATCCTGGATCGCGCGTTCTGGCTGTCGCTGAAGGTATTGGTTATGCTTTTTGCGGCCTCGTCTGCGAAGGAGTATCGAGTATGGGCGACTTGCGCCGCCGCGATATTCTGCACGGACGTGCCGCCGCAGGCGCGACGGGACGCGGTCTGTTGTCGAGTTCGCCTCACCTTTTTGGCGAGCGCGTCGTCAATGACATCCGCGAGCTGAAGCGGGGCGAGTTCACCTGGCACCCCGAGCGGTCGCCAGAGGGGCCTGTCGCCAGCGTCGTCTCGATTCCCGATCAGCGCGTGCACGTTCATCGCAATGGCGTCCGCATCGGCGCTTCGACATGCTCGACCGGCGCGCCCGGTCGTGCGACGCGGACGGGCATGTTGACCATCCTCGAGAAGGATAAGCATCACCATTCGTCGACCTACAACAATGCGCCGATGCCGAACATGAACCGCCTGACCTTTTGCCGGCAGGGTGTGCGAGGGCTTTTCAAGCTGGCCGCGCTGACCGGCGGTCGGGCCCCGCATCGGGCTCGGGAAACGGCCGCCGCGCTGGCGCCGGTTTGAACGCGAGCCACGGCGTGTCTCATGATCGGGCCGCGATTGCGCCGCGCGAGGCTGCGCTTGCCGCCACGTCCCAACTCAGTGATAATGTTGAAAATCCCGCGCCGGACTCAACCGGCGGGATGAACCAACGTTGAAGCGCCGCGCAAGGATTAGAGAAGTCGCGATGGCCGAACTCGTCTGCAACGCCTGCCAAATGCCCCCTTATCCGCCGGATTTGGCGCTCGATGCCGTCACCAGCCTGCCGATGGGCTGGGTCGTGCGCCGCATCAATGGGCGCAGTTACACGCTGTGCGACTGCTGCGGCAGCATCCGACACTTCAAGGGCGGCGTCTCGACGTATCTGCAAGAGCATCTCGGCGTTGCAGCCGATGCGCGTTGCGACTTCGACGAAGTGCCGGGCGGCGGGTTCCATCGCTCTCGCTTCCGCCGTTGAGCGACGCGCGGAGCGCAGTTGCGTTGTGAGGGTTGGCGATGAAGATCTGCTGCGACGCCTGTCAGGCTGAGTTCAATCTCGAAGTCAAGGGACCGGTGTTGCTGCAAACGGCGCTGCCGCGAGGTTGGCGGCCGCGACGCATCGACAATCGCGTCTACATTCTCTGCGACATCTGCGGCAACCTGCGCCAATTCGTCGGCGGCCTTTCCCCTTACCTCCAGCAGCGGCTGCACCTGCCGAGCAACGTCGCGATCGAGTTTCCCGAGCATACCGAAATCCCGCACGACTGGTTCGAGCGCCTGCATGATCCAAAACCGCGTGCGTGACAAGCGCGTCAAGAACGGCCCGTCGAAAACAAGAGGCCGCCGGCGCAATTCGTCGTGAAGGGCGATGCGAAATCCTTCGCACTGCCGTTCTCAGTCGAACACATCATGGGAGGACCTATGTCTGATATCGACATCAACAAGCTCATTCAGTCGGGTGTGGCGAACGGATTGACCGGCGATCCATCCCAGGCGGCCCGCGCCGCGGAGGTGGCGAATTGGACCGAGGCGAAGGCCAAGGCGCTGGCAGCGGCCGACGGGCTCGAACTCACCGCCCCGCATCTCAAAGCCATTCGCCTATTGCAGGACCTCTATGTGGCGCATGGGCGTGCGCCTCACGCGCGGATGGTGTCCAGCGAACTGAACGACGCCTTCGCGGCCGAAGGCGGCAGCCGTTATCTGTACCAGTTGTTCCCTGGCGGTCCGGTCGGCCAGGGATCGCGGCTCGCTGGCGTGCCGGCTCCGCACGACACCAAGGACCTGTCGTTCGGCTCGACATACTGAGCCGGCACGGTTGCACCATGGTTGCACGCCGCGTCTCGTCCGCGGCCTCGAACGACCGGGCGGGTCGTCGTGGAACGGCCCCCCAGTGTTGCCTGCCGTCGCGCCGAGCGTCGGCCCGCCTCGGTGGCAGCGCTCGCTTCATTCGCTGGCCCATCCCGTTCCATGTACGCCATGGCTCATCTCATCACGCTCAGCCGTCTCGCCCGCCTGGTCGGAGAGCCACGTTCGGTTCTGCAAGGCATGGCGCAGCGCGGCGAACTGCACACGTTCGATGGTCAGGTCGAACTGGCCGAAGTCCTGCGGTTGTGGCCCGAGGTGCGGCTCGACAACGATAGCGAATTGCGCCGCGTCGAGGAAATCAAGGCGAGTGCACTGGCCAAGGCGGCCGAGCACATGAGCCTGCCGGACGCCGGCGTCCTGCACGAGCGCCTGCGCGCGCTCGGCCGCGATTATGCTTCCGCGCATGCGCGGCTCGCTCACTATGAGCGGGTATTCGGGTGGATCGCGCCGAAGCTCGACGAAGCGCGCGAAACGGGTGACATTGCGCCGCAATTCGCGGAGCGGCTGCTGTCGTGGTTGAAGCGGGAACTGGCGGCGCCGGCTGCCGATCTGCAGCGGTGGGAGGCGTTGGTTGCAAGGGAACGGATCATGCGGGTCATGTCGGCGCAGGTGAGGGTGCTGCCGAAGGGGCTGGTGTTCGAGGTGGTCGGCAACGAGACCATGCTCGAGGCGGCGCTGCGCGCCGGCATCGCGATGCCCTATGGCTGCTCGAATGGGACGTGCGGCGATTGCAAATGCCGGCTCGTCGATGGTGACGCCGTGAAAGTTCGCCCGCACGATTTCGTGCTGTCGGAATCCGATAAAGCGAAGGGCTACATCCTGTCGTGCTCCTACACGGCGGTCGGCGATGCTTCGATCGAGGTGCCGCTGGGTGGCGCCGACGACATTCCCGAACAGACGATCAACGCTCGCGTTCGCGCGGTCGAGCCGCTCGGCGGCCGGCGTATCGCGCTGCATCTGCTGACGCCGCGCGCGGAACGGCTGCGCTATCTCGCCGGGCAGTCGCTCGAGATCACCATGCGCGGCGAGAGCCGCATCGTCCCGGTGGCCGGGTGTCCGTGCGAGGAGCGGCGCATCGAAGTGCATGTCGAATGTGAGGATGGTGCGGCACCCGAGCAGCGGGTGTTCGCCAATCTGCGAGCCAACGAGGAAGTCGTCGTCCGCGGGCCGTTCGGCAATTTCGTGCTGGACGACACATCGGAGCGGCCGCTGGTGCTGATCGCCGCGGGCCCGGGGTTTGCAACCATCAAGAGCCTGCTGCAGCACGCGCTGTCGCTCGAACAGGCGCCGACGATCACGCTCTACCGCTTTGCCAACCGCGAGGGCGCGTATCAGGAGAATCTGCTGCGCTCGTATGCGGCAGCGCTCGACAACTTCACGTTCGCCACCTTCGATGAGAACGCCGATCCGGCGGCGCATCTGGCGCGCATCACCGCGACGATCCCGAATATCGCGGGCTGCGACGTCTATGCGGCCGGCGACGCCGACATCGTCGAGGCGGCCCGCTCCAGCCTGCTTGCCGCCGGCCTGCCGGAGGCGCAGTGGCATGGCCTGGTCGTCGGCTGACCGGCACGGCACGGTGGCGCGGTGAACATGCCACGCGCCGCTGCCTGTGGTCGCTTCCCCGATCAGATCTGCGGCAGCTTGGCGAAGCCCTTGCCGACGATGGGACCCGTCGGCTTACCCGTCGGCGATCCGCCTTCCTGTTCGATCGTGATCTCGTAGAGCTGTTCCGGCACCGGCGTCGGCAGATCCGGACCAACGAGGGTCGTGACGGTTGGTCCCGGCATGAGGCCCATCGAGACGGGGCCCATGTCGCGGTTCGGCAGCGTCCACACCTGCAATGCCTTGCCGGGCGGCGGCGAGATGTCGACCAACGGCACGATGCGGATGCGCTGACCCTCGAACGTCTCGACGATCGAGATCGGTTGTGCATTCGCGTCGAGCAGCACCACGATCATGCGCGGCCTCTGCTGCAAAAGTCGATACGTGCCGACACCGCCCGCGACGAATGCGAGAACGCTCGCCGCCGCGAAGCCCTGCCAGAAGCCGCGGCGTGTCGGCGTTGCCATCGCAGGCGAGGAGGTCTGTCTTTTTCCCCGGCGATCCGAAAGGTCGACGATGTCGGCGGCGCCGTCGCCGGCCACCGTCGGTCGCAGGGCTTCGATCGTCCGCTCGATGCGTTGCCAGAGCGCTTGCGAGGGCGGAAGGGGAGCAGCGGTGACATCGAGTTCGAGGAACCGTTCGCGGACGCGCGCGAGCGCCGCCCTGGCGTCGGCGTCGCGGGCGATGCGGTCTTCGAACGCGACACGCTCCGCGTCACTGAGGACACCCAGGACATATTCGCCGGCGATTTCGTCGAGGTTGATGCCTGTGCTGTCGTTGTCGCTCATGCCATGCACTCCCGGAGTGCGGCAAGCCCGCGCTTCACCCAAGACTTCGCCGTGCCGAGCGGAACGCCGAGCAGGCCGGCGATCTCACCGTGAGAATACCCGGCCACATAGGACAACAGCAGGCTTTCGCGTTTGCCCTTTTCGATCATTTCCAGACACTCGCGCAAGCGGCTCTCGTTCGACAGGCGCTCGAAGGCGTCGGAAACCACCGAGAAGCCTTCGCGAGCGGCGTCGATCTCGTCGTTGGCGACGAGGTCCTCGCGGGATGAATCGCGCACCACGTTCAGCGCCTTGTTGCGCACGATCGTATAGATCCAACCGCGCGCCGAACCGATCGACGGATCGTACTTTGGCGCGTTCTGCCAGATTTGTACGAAGGCGTCCTGCACCACGTCCTCTGCGATTTCGCGACGGCGCACGATGCGTTGCGCGACGGCGACGAGCCGCCCCGCTTCGGTATCGAAGAGAGCACGAAGCGCTGCCTTGTCACCGCGTGCACACGCTGCAATCGCGGCAGTGTAGTCGAACATCGACGGGCCTCGCAGGGTTCTATCAATCTGACGGATTCGATGGCGACACCGTCAACCCGCCAGCGTCGGATTTGGATGCAGATCGGGGCGGCCGCCAGATCTTTGGAAGCGGTGCGCATCCAATCCGGCCGGCGTGCGGGTTCTCCAGTCAAGTCGATCGGCTCGCCGACACGCAGCGCCAAGCGGCTCGGCGTCGAGGTGAGCGTCGGCTCGGTCTCAGAAAACGATTTGTGGAGCAAGCCATGAAGCCCGTCTACACCATTGTCACGTCGCTGGCCGCCCTCGCCGCCGCGTCCTCCGCGGCCGCGGCCGGCACGGCCGTCGGCCTCGTCGGTGACAATACGCTCGTGATGATCGACGCCGCCAAAGGGACTGTCGGCAAGTCGATGACCGTGAAAGGCGTCGATCGCCTGCTCGGCATCGACATGCGCCCCGCCGACAAGAAACTCTACGGCGTGGCGGCCGACGGTACGCTCGTGACCATCGACACCGCGACCGGCGACACCGCAAAGGTTTCCAAGCTCGACAAGATGCTGCCTGAAGGCGTGTCGGCCATCGTCGACTTCAATCCGGTGCCGGACAAGCTGCGCCTGATGGGCAGCGACGGAACCAACCTGCGCGTCGATCCCGACAGCGGCAAGGTGACCACCGACGGTAGCCTCGCGTTCGAAGCCACCGATCCGAATGCCGGTAAATCGCCGAATGTCACTGCGGCCGCCTACACCAACGCCCACGGCAAGCCTGAGAAGTCGCAGATGTTCGACATCGACGCGACCCTTGGAGCGCTCGTGCAGCAGACGAAGCCCAACGACGGCACATTGAAGGTCATCGGCATGCTCGGCACGAATGGGGCCAAGCAGTATGCCTTCGACGTCGCCACGACCGCCGACGGCAAGAACACGGCATGGCTGATTGCCGACAACGTCCTTCACACCGTCGCGCTCGATACCGGCAAGGCGACCAAGATTGCCGAGCTCAACACCGACGGCATGATCCGAGACTTCACCGTTCTCGCCGAGTAACCGCATCGAGTAACGGCACGAAAGTGAACGATATCGAGCGTGCTGGCGAGGGCCATGGCCAGCGCGCCTCGTCCCCGCAGCGGGGAACGGCCGCCGGTGCACTTCTCCCCCGCACCCTGCCGGCACCGGCGGTCGTCGATTTTCATCTGATCGTGTAGAACGCAAGAGGGGATGGAGCCATGCCGCTCCGTCCCCTTTTCTTCGGCGTCGACGTCAGTCATCTCGCTCAGCCGCGGCTGAGACCTTTCGATGCCAGCTCTTCCAGATACCGCTGCCAGCGCTTATCCTTCTCCTGGCCGAGTTCGAGCAGATACGACCACGTGTAGAGACCGGTGTCGTGGCCGTCATCGAAGGTGATTTTCGCGGCATACTTGCCGACCGGCTTCAACGCTTGGATCTTGACGTTGCGCTTGCCGGGCACGGTGACGCGCTGCTCGGCCGAATGGCCCTGCACCTCGGCCGAGGGGCTGAGCACGCGCAGATATTCCGCCGGCAGGTCGTAGGAATAGCCGTCCTTGAAGGTTACCTTGAGGCTGTCGCGGGTTGGCGCCACCTGCATCACCGGCACGTCGACCTTTCTCAGCCCGAGCATTTCGTCCCAGACCTTTTCGGCGAGATCGCGATAGATCGCGGCCTCTTGGCTTTCCGGCTTCAGCGCCGTCACAGGTGTACCAGCGTCGGACAACTCGCGGATGTCCATGTGCAGCGGCACGCCGCCAAGGAACGTCAGCCCGAGACGCCCGGCTTCACGCTCGGCACCGCCGGTGCCGAAGATGTCGTAACGCTTGCCGGTATCGGGAGCGATGAAGTAGCTCATGTTCTCGACGATGCCGAGCACCGGCACGTCGACCTTCTTGAACATGGCGAGGCCCTTGCGCGCGTCGATCAAGGCCAGATCCTGCGGCGTCGAAACGATCACCGAGCCAGAGATCGGCACTTGCTGGGCAATCGTCAACTGCACGTCGCCGGTGCCGGGCGGCATGTCGACCACCAGCACGTCGAGATCGCCTTCGAGGTTCCAGGCGACGTCGAACAGCATCTGGTTCAGCGCCTGCACCACCATCGGACCGCGCCAGATGATCGGCATCGCCTCGTCGATCAGAAAGCCGATGGACATCACGGAGAGACCGTACGCCTTCAGGGGCACGAGCTTCTTCTGGTCTGGTGTCGCCGTCGGCTGCTGGCCGGAAAGGCCGAGCAGGCGCGGTTGTGACGGACCGTAGATGTCGGCGTCGAACATGCCGACCCTGAGGCCGAGCGCCTTGAGACCGAGCGCGAGGTTGGTCGCCGTCGTCGATTTGCCGACGCCGCCCTTTCCCGACGCAACGGCCAGGATGTGCTTGACGCCAGGAAGGCCAGGGATCTGCGTCACGGTGGATGTAACGGGGCCCTTGGCGTTGGGTGGATTGGGAGCGGACCGCGGATCGGCCTTGACTGCGCCGTTGCTGCTGCTGGAAGCGCCGCCCGCTGCGGCCTCGGCAGTGAGTACCGCCGTGACCGCCGCTACTCCCGGAACGGCCTTCACCGCGGTTTCCGCCGCCTTGCGCATGGGTTCCAGTTCACCGGCCCGGTCGATCGGCACGGTGATCGAGAAATAGACGCGATCCTCTTTGATCACCGGCTCGGAAACAAGGCCGAGATCGATGAGGTTGCTTTTCCCGTCCGGTCCCGGGACGGCGCGAAGCCGTTCGATGATCGTCGTCTTGTCGACACTCATTGGATGCTGTCCTTCCCCTGGGGC
>JBKBNR010000134.1:0-7930 GCA_046295315.1 Hyphomicrobiaceae bacterium | reverse complement strand
CACGCGCCCGGTGGATGCGGTGGCCGGCATCGAGGCGCGCGGCTTCATTCTCGGCGGCGCCATCGCCGACCGGCTCGGCTGCGGGTTCATCCCGATCCGCAAGAAGGGCAAGCTGCCCTGGAAGACCATCGGGCAGCAGTATACGCTGGAGTACGGAGTCGATGTCATCGAGATGCACGAGGACGCCTGCAAGCCGGGCGAGCGTATCCTCATCGTCGACGATCTCATCGCCACGGGCGGCACGGCGGAAGCCGCGATCAAGTTGATCCGCCGTTCGGGCGGCGACATCGTCGGCGCGACGTTCATCGTCGATCTGCCGGAACTCGGCGGCGCCAAGCTGGTTCGTGGGCACGGCATCGACGTTCACGCACTCATGGCATTCGAGGGGCATTAATGACCGGAAGACCAAAGATCCGCGGCCGGGTGGGCGGTGCCGAACTGATCGAGAGCACGATGGAGACGCTGCGCGCCTGGATGCACCACCCGAAGGGTGTGCACAACTGCCCCAACTGCGGGGCGCCGGGCGTAGCGGTGATCGACCGTTCGGCACGGCCGTTGGCCGAGTGGTATGCGTTCCAATGCAAGGCGTGCGGCCTCGATGATGCGCTCTGCCTGCCGCTGACGACGCATCGTCCGCTGCTTTGACCAGGGGCTTGTTTGACAAGGGGCCTGGCGTCCAACCGGGGCACGTCGATGATTGCCGAGACCAAATCCTTCCGCGAGGCCTACGACGGCTGGCTGAGCGGGCTGCTCGAATGGCGTGACTACGAGCAGGTGATGGCCCTCGTCGCGGCCGCCCCCGAGGGATGGTGGGTCTACGACACGCGGGGCGAGGTTCCATCCGCGCCGACGAGCGCCGCAGAGCTTGCCGCGCGCCTCGCCGAGATCGATGCCTTTCTGCGCGGCCGTCATCGTGCCAGCTACTGTGGCTTTGTCTATGTCGACGACCGCGCGCGGCCGTCTCTGGTGAAGTTCTACGATCCGCGCAATGCCAGCGCCTGCGGCATCGGCGGGTCCATCGCCGCCTTCACCTTGTCGCGCATGCAACCTGAGCCCCTGCCATTTGCGACAGTCGAGCAAGAGCCTGCGCCCGGTTTGCTGGGTCGATTGTTCAAGGGATCGAAATGAAGATCGACGGCAAGGCGATGCGCACCATCTGGCCGGCGGCGGATGGCCGTTCGGTCGAGATCATCGACCAGACGAAGCTGCCGCACCGGCTGGAGATCACGAGGCTCGCCGATGTCGAGCAGGCGGGGCGCGCCATCCTAACCATGCAGGTGCGCGGCGCCCCGTTGATCGGCGCCACCGCCGCTTATGGTCTGGCGATGGCCGTGCGCAGCGATCCGTCCGACGATGGAATGGCGACGGCGTCGGCGTTTCTGCTGAAGCAACGGCCGACTGCGGTCAATCTGCGCTGGGCGCTCGACGAGATGCGCAAGACGCTGCGCAACGTGCCGCTGGAGCGGCGCGCCGATGTGGCGTTCGCCAAGGCCGGCGAGATCTGCGACGCCGACGTCGAAACCTGCCGGCGCATCGGCGAGAATGGCCTTTCGATCATCCGCCAGATTGCCGCCCGCAAAAAGCCCGGCGAGCGCGTCAACGTGCTGACGCATTGCAATGCCGGGTGGATCGCCTGCGTCGACTGGGGCACGGCGACGGCGCCGATCTATATGGCACACGACGCCGGCATTCCGGTCCACGTCTGGGTCGATGAAACGCGGCCGCGCAACCAAGGCGCGGCGTTGACCGCGTTCGAACTCGGCGCGCACGGCGTGCCCCACACCATCGTCGTCGACAATGCCGGCGGCCACCTGATGCAGCACGGCCAAGTCGATCTCGTCATCGTCGGCACCGACCGCGTGACGGCCAATGGCGATGTCGCCAACAAGATCGGTACGTATCTGAAGGCGCTTGCCGCGTCGGACAACGGCGTGCCGTTCTACGTTGCGCTGCCGCATACGACGATCGACTGGACACTCGCTGATGGGTTCAGCATCGAGATCGAGGAGCGATCGGCGGACGAGGTGCTGAAGATGCCCGGGCGTCTGGCGGATGGTTCCGTCGTCACGGTCGAAATCGCGGCGCCGGGATCCCCCGCCGCCAATCCCGCGTTCGACGTGACGCCGGCGCGCCTCGTCACCGGCTTCATCACCGAGCGCGGCGTCGCTCCGGCCACCGGCGCCGGGCTCGCGTCGCTCTACCCGGAGCGGGGTGCAACGCCATGACCGCCGGCCACGCCACCTCGCAGCCCTCCTCGGAACGGCAACTGCGCCAGGCGATCATCGAAACGGCGCTGTCGATGAGCCGCCGCGGCCTGTCGCCGGGGCGCTCCGGCAATGTGTCGTGCCGGCTCGATGATGGCATGTTGATAACGCCGACCGGCGTCGCATACGAGACCATGTCGGCGGGCGACATCGTCCGTGTTGCCGCCGATGGGTCGGTTGCACCAGATGCCATGAAGCCGTCGAGCGAGTGGCGGTTTCACCTCGCAGCCTACCGCGCACGCGCCGACATCAACGCCGTCGTTCACACGCACTCCCTGCACGCCACGGTGCTCGCCTGTGCGCACCGGCCGATCCCCGCGTTCCACTATATGGTGGCGGTTGCCGGCGGCATCGACATCCCCATCGTTCCCTATGCCCCGTTCGGCACCGAGGAATTGGCGGGATACGTCGCGCAGGGGTTGGAGAAGCGGAACGCCTGCCTGATGGCCAACCACGGCCAGATCGCGGCGGGCCCGTCGCTCGCTGCAGCACTCGAACTGGCGTTCGAGGTCGAGACGCTGGCCGAACAGTACTTCAAGGTGCTGTTGCTCGGGCCTGCCAATACGCTCAGCGGCGAGCAGATGCGCGACGTGCTCGAGCGCTTCGCCAGCTATGGGCAGAATGCGCAGAGCCCGCGTCCTGAAGTTGCGGCGATGTCGCCCGCGGGCGGTGGGGCCACCGGCATCACCAAACGCTCGGCGGCACGCAAGGGCAAGCGCAACGGTTGAATGGCGCGTTGCCCGGGCCTACTCCGCGACCGGATGGACTGCAACCTGTCGCCGCACGTCGAGTTGCCCGAGGAGTTCGTCGACGACCCGGTCGACGTCACACCAGTCGGTCAGTTCCGTGCGGCCGTTCTCGCCGTCGAGGGCGACACCACGATGCTGCATGACGGCGTGGATGGCGCAGCGCTCGAGAAGGTTGAGCGCCTCGAGATCGACGGCGCCAGCGACGTGCAGCACCCGATCCGGCTGCCAGCCGACATCGTGCAGCAGTTGCGAGGTGATCTCGTCGATGGCTGATCGCGCACCGCTATCCACCGACGCCGCCGACAGGCTGACGCTGACGAACGCCGACGGCACCCGGCCGATCGCCGCGCCGTTGCGCATCAGAAAGTTCATCAGTGACTGGTCCATGCGGCCGCGATGCACCGAGCCGGCGATCAGCGCGGCATCGCACCGCTCAACGTCGGTATCGGGAGCGCCGAGCGACAGGTCGAGCAACTGCGTCGTGCCACCCGCGCGTTCGATGCGGCGGGCCATGTGGGCACAAATCTTTCGGGTCTGGCCCTCGCGCGAGGCGAAGGCGATGAGCACGGCGGTCATGCTGTGTTCCAGGCCAGCAGGGTACGGATACAGGCGGGGTGGCCAAACCATCGCAGCGAGTGTCGAGGTCCGAGCCCGGCTTTGTCGTTGATCTCGGACAACGCGCCCGCCGTCTGGTGACGTGAAGCCGCCCTTCGATGCCATGGACAGCGTCCAGATCGTCGCCCGCGCCGGCGCCGCCCGAGCGGCGAAGACCGGGTCTGACTTAAATCAATTTATGGCGATGCGCTGATGCTAATCTGCAAATCGGTCAAGCTGTCCTTGGGCGTTTGCTCTGAGCGTGGGCGAACGGAATCTCCCGGTCGCGTGTCCGCAGTCACTGACAATGTGGAACAAGGCCGGAACAAAGGCAGTCGAATCCTGGCGAGCGGAGTGGCTCCGCCGGCAAATTCGCGACATTCGACATCAGGAAACGCATCACGGAGTTCAATCAAAGATGGCTAACATCGTCGTTCTCGGCGCCGGCGTCGGCGGCATGTCGGCGGCCTACGAGGCGCGCGATCTCCTGGGCAAGAAGCACAAGGTGACGCTGCTCTCCGATCGGCCCTACTTCCAGTTCACACCATCGAATCCGTGGGTCGGAGTCGGCTGGCGCGTCAAGAGCGACATCACCATCGAGCTGAAGCCGCTGATGGCCAAGCACGGCATCGCATTCGATGCGACGGGTGCGAAGAAGATTCTGGCCGAGCAGAACCAGATCGAGTTGGCCGATGGCCGCACCATCGGCTACGACTACCTGATCATCGCCACCGGCCCCGAACTTGCCTTCGACGAAATCGAGGGCCTCGGGCCCGAGCACTATACGCAGTCGGTATGCACCGTCGACCATGCGACGGACGCGCACAAGAACTGGGAAAAGTTCTGCAAGGATCCCGGCCCGATCATCGTCGGCGCGGTGCAGGGGGCTTCGTGTTACGGCCCGGCCTATGAATACGCGATGATCATGGAGACCGATCTGCGCAAGCGCAAGCTGCGCGACCGCGTGCCGATGACCCTCGTCACCTCCGAGCCTTATGTCGGCCATCTCGGTCTCGGCGGCGTCGGCGACACCAAGGGCATGCTGGAAAGCGAAATGCGTTCGCGCCATATCAAGTGGATCTGCAACGCCAAGGTCGACCGGGTGACGGCCGACACGATGTACGTCACCGAGTTCAACGAGGACGGCGCCGAAAAGAAGAAGCACGAACTGCCGTTCAAGTATTCGATGATGCTGCCAGCCTTCCGTGGCGTGCCGGCGACGCGCGGCATCGAGGGTTTGGCCAATCCGCGCGGCTTCATCCTCGTCGACCAGTATCAGCGCAATCCGAAATACAAGAACATCTTCGCCGTCGGCGTCTGCATCGCCATTCCGCCGCTGGAGAAGACGCCGGTGCCGGTCGGCGTGCCGAAGACCGGTTACATGATCGAGAGCATGGTGACGGCGGCGGTCGAGAATATCGCCGATCTCATAGCCGGCAAGGAGCCGCACAAGATTCCGACGTGGAGCGCGCTGTGCCTCGCCGACTTCGGCGACAAGGGCGCGGCGTTCGTGGCGCAACCGCAGATCCCGCCGCGCAACGTCAACTGGGCGGCGGAAGGCGTGTGGGTGCACTACGCCAAGATCGCGTTCGAAAAGTACTTCCTGCGCAAGATGCGCAAGGGCACCACCGAGCCCTTCTACGAGAAGTACGTGCTCGGCATGCTCAACATCAACAAGATCAAGAACCCGGCGGAGTAGCGGGGCTTCGCCGATCGACGCACCGCTGCTCCGGATGTGCCCCCGCGCGTCGTAATTGGCGCGGGGGGCGTCCGGCGCTTCTCGGCGTTGCCTTGCTGCATCAGTTTTGCGCGGTCTTATCTATGCCCGACGAGTCGGCATTGACGGTGGCGTAGCCCACCGCTAGTCCTGGCCTGTTTCAGGAGGAAGGTGTGCGCCGTTCGATTGCCGGTCTGGCGATATTGGCTTTGGTTTTTCACGCGTCGGCATTCGTGCTGCACGCGGGCGCGCTGCTGCAGTTCACATTTGCTCAGTCCAGCGCCTCGCAAGCGTTCTGCCTAGCCATTCCGACACAGTTGCCATCTTCATCCCCGGTCGAGAAGGCGCCGCCTCCACAATGCCCCTGGTGCTGCTGCATCGTCGCCTTGAGTGCGATCCCGCCCCCGGCTGATCTGGCGATGCCGCCACGGCGCGCGACAGCAGTTGTCTGGCATAACCGCGACGAGCGGCGACAGACGATCGCTCGCATCCGTCCGCGTTCGCGCGGCCCGCCCGTTTTGACAGCTTGAGTCCCTTCCCGCGCGTATAAGTACTTCCGTCCGGCGTCCAGATGGGCGCGGCGTTGGCGATGCTGCGCGCGGCGGGCGGCCACATCGAAATATCCGACGTCATTCGCATTTGGGCGCTGCCCAATTGTCCGCGCGGTATGGACGCTGCGGCAAAGGAGAAGTCATGCACGCTTCAACTCACCGATTCTATCGTTCGCGGCTCGCATTGGGCGTTTCCGCGTCGGCGCTCCTGCTGACGGCGACGGCCTCTGTGGCCGACAATCGAGGTGGCCCGCGGGCCGACGACCACGCGCCGGCTGGCGTCATGCTCGACCACATGCACAAAGCTGGCGAGTTCATGGTTGGCTACCGTTACGGATACAGCCGTCAGTCTGGCGAGACGCTGCGCGGCACGCGCACGGCGACTGATGACGAGATCGTCGATAACGGCTGCGGCTCGCACGACTGCTCGATGAAGCAATCCGGCATGCGCATGCACATGCATATGCTCGACATCATGTACGCACCTACTGATTGGCTGACGCTGATGGTGATGCCGATGTGGATGTCGATGAGCATGGATATGGCCGAGCTTTCGGGCGGGCACGGCGGCGGACACGGTGGTCACGGCGGTGGTCACGGTGGTCACGGTGGTCACGGCGGCGGTGCTCACGGTCATGGCACGGAAGGATTCGGTGACACGATTCTCGGCGTCCTCGTGAAGATCACCGATGGGCCTGGCTATACCGTGCATGCTGGCGTGATGCTCAGCGCTCCGACCGGCTCGGTCGGTGAGAAGGACGCCTCAGGCGCCTTTACGCACTATATGATGCAGCTCGGCTCCGGCACCTGGGATTTCATGCCCAGCGTGACCTATTCGGGTCGCGATGATCGGTTGTCGTGGGGTGTTCAGGTGTCGGGCGTGGTCCGACTCGAAGACGATAACGAGAGCGGCTATCGCCTCGGTGATGTTTTCCAGGCGACGGCTTGGACAAGCTACAGGTTCGTCGACTGGCTGTCGGGCTCGGTTCGCCTCATCCACACGCAACAGGGCCAGATCGAAGGCCACTACAACGGCGCGCACAACCACAGCAGCCCGCCGGATCTGCAATACAACTACGGTGGCCTGTTCTGGGATGTCGGCGTCGGCATCAACGCCGTCGTGCCGAGCGGGCCGCTCAAGGGCCATCGCCTCGGTGTCGAGTGGTTGCAACCACTGAGCGATGACACCAACGGATACCAGCAGGAGCGCGACGGAACGCTCTGGGTCAACTGGAGCAAGGCGTTCTGATGCAGCTCTCGTGCGGTACGCTGGCGGACACACAAGGTTGAGATACTGTTCGGCCGGTGTGCGGGTGCGCAAACCCGCGGTCGGCCGGACGGTGTCGGGCGCCGCACGCTCGCGCACCAGCGTCAACGATCAGTGGCACGGCATCTGCGAACCGTAGACATCGGCAACCAAAATCTCATTCACGATCCGAGAGTGTTATCGACTTTGACGGGATCGCCCCCGCGATCCATAAGGGTCGTTAATACCACTCTGTATCATGACCTTAGGGTGCGATTTACGGCATCGGCGGTAGCGCCAGGCGCTTCCACCTCGCCCGGTCGCACCTTCGGCTGCCGACGACGCTACTTCTCCGTAGGCTTCTGGTTCCACATCGGATCGCTCAGCAAGGGATCCCGGGTGTGATCGTTGGGTTGCGCGTTCATCATCATGCCGCCGCCGCACATGTTTCCCTGTCGGGCACCCTGCGCACCGCCACCGCCGCAGCAGCCGCAACAACACCCGCCGGCTATCCGCATGCCGCCGCCCATCTTCATTCCCTGGTGACTGCCTGTCTCGGCCGTTCCCGCCGCTGGTCGAGCGCACATCGACAGGCCTGATGGCGCGGCATTGCCAGTCGCGCCCATCATGCCCCCGCACATGGCATGGGCGCTTGCGCCCGTCGCAAATAGGGCAACGGCAATGGTCGCGAGATGCTTGATCATTGCAAACTCCGTCCGCTCGTTGGGCAAGTGCTGCGGAAGAGTTGCACGAGTTGATCCAGGGCGAGCTCACGATTACGTGAGTCGCGAGCGAACCGGTGCTGCTGT
>JBKBNR010000133.1:0-7938 GCA_046295315.1 Hyphomicrobiaceae bacterium | reverse complement strand
GAGCCGTTGTCGACCACGACGACGACGTCGACCCAATCGGGGATGGCGGCGACCACCTTGCCGATCGACTGTTCCTCGTCGAGTGCTGGTATGATGCAGCCGATGCGGTTTTCGAGGCGCAAACGTGGGTCTCCCCGGCGGCAAATCCGACGAGCCCATATGCACGCTCACCGGGAAAAGTGGAAGGTGGGAAACGAATGCGCGCAAACCCGACGAGTGACGACGGCCCGACGCCCCGTGCCTTCGTCATAGGCTGGCAGGAGTGGGTGGCGCTGCCCGATCTCGCACTGCCGGCGATCAAGGCCAAGATCGATACGGGCGCCCGCACCTCGGCGTTACACGCCCATGACATCGAGGTGTTCGAGGGTGCCGCCGGGGAGTTGGTGCGCTTCAAGGTCTGGCCAGCGCGGCGCCGGCAGGACATCGAGATCGCCTGCGTCGCAGCCGTGATCGACCGGCGGATCGTCACCAGTTCCAACGGCGAGAGCGAGCGGCGTTATGTGATCGCGACGCGGATGGCGATGGGCGGACGAGAATGGCCGATCGAGGTGACGCTGACCGACCGCTCGCAGATGAGCTACCGTATGCTGCTCGGCCGCCAGGCGATGCAAGCCGGCATGATGATCGATGCGACCAGCGCCTTCCGCCAGCCGCGGCTCAGCTATCGTCTCTACGGCAGACGGCGTCAAACGACGAAGTGATAGAGCAGGGCGTGCAGCGGCGACGGGCCGGGTAGCAGGTTGATGCCGAGCGCCGACTTGACGAGATAGAGCGCCGCGACGGCCAGCGGCGCAGCGAGCGTCGTCAGCGTCCAGGCGAGAGGATCGGCTTGCTTCAGCCGGGCGACGGTTGCACCGGCAATCCGCGGAACTCGAAACACATCGTAGCGGGCTATTGGCATCGCGTTGTCTTTCCAGATCGGCACGTCGGCTCGGTGTCGTCGCGAAACGATGCAACCGAGATGCCAGACCGAAGTGATGCGCTACGGTACGGCCTCGAGAAACCCGACCGGCTGGCCATGCGCCGTCGTCGCGATTTCGCCCTGCCACATCACCCGTCTGCCGCGCACGAACGTGCCGACCGGCCAGCCCATCACTTTCTGCCCGTCGTAGGGTGTCCAACCGCAGCGGCTCTCGATCCAGCGGTTGGTGATCGTCTCGGTTCGCTTCATGTCGACGATGGTGAGATCGGCGTCGTAGCCGACTGCGATGCGCCCCTTGCCGCGCATGCCGAACAACCGCTGCGGGCCGTGGCTCGTCAGATCGACGAAGCGTTGCAGGCTCAACCGTCCCTTATTGACATGGTCGAGCATGACCGGAACGAGCGTCTGCACGCCGGTCATGCCGGAATGGGACGCGGGGTAGGCGTGATCCTTCTCCTCGCGCGTATGCGGCGCGTGATCGGAGCCGAGGACGTCGACGATGCCGGACGCGATACCGGCCCAGATTGCGGCCTGATGGCGCGCATCGCGCACCGGAGGGTTCATCTGCACATAGGTGCCGAGCCGCTCGTAGCAATCGGGAGCGGCGAGCGTGAGGTGGTGCGGCGTCACCTCGACGGAGACCCAGTCCTTGTGGTCAGCGAGAAACGCCATTTCCGCGGCGCTCGAAATGTGCAGCACATGCACGCGCCGCCGATGTTTTTCGGCCAATCGCACCAGCCGCGTCGTGGCGATGAGGGCGGCTTCCTCGTCGCGCCATACCGGATGCGACGCCGGATCACCCGGCACGCGCTCGCCCATTCGGGCGATCAGCCGCGCCTCGTCTTCGGCGTGGAAAGCGGCACGGCGGCTCAACGCGCCGACGATGCGGTCGAGCGAGGCCTCGTCATCGACCAGCAGATCGCCGGTGGAAGAACCCATGAACACCTTGATGCCGGCCGAGCCTTCCAGGCGTTCCAGCACGGGGATGTCAGCGACGTTGTCGCGCGTGCCGCCGACGTAGAACGCGAAGTCGCAGAACATTCTATCCTTGGCGCGCGCAACCTTGTCGGCGAGCAGTTCAGCCGTCGTCGTCAGCGGCTTGGTGTTCGGCATCTCGAACACGGCCGTGACGCCGCCCATCACGGCACCGCGGCTGCCGCTTTCAAGGTCTTCCTTGTGCTCGAGGCCGGGTTCGCGGAAATGCACCTGGCTGTCGACGACGCCCGGCAGTATCGTCAGCCCACGGCACCCGAGCGTCTCGATGGCCCGCGCCGCTCCGAGAGCACCGATGGCAGCGATGCGCCCGCCAAGGATGGCTATGTCGCGGATGCCCTCGCCGTCGTGGTTGACGACGTGGGCCCCCGTGAGGATCAGATCGTAGGTCTCTGCCATGGTGCGCATCTCGCTTCTGTCGCGGGTCGGCCGACGGCTGCAGCCGGGCCGCTTGCCACGGGGCAATCGCGTCGATACCTAAATCGTCGTGGCGTCCAAACCAAGCCCTTCGTTGCTGCGGCAACTGACGGCAGTGGAACAATTCCGATGAAACTCGCGCTCCTTCCCGATCGTGGCGTGCTTCGCGTCAGCGGCGCCGACGCCGAAAAACTGCTGCAGGGCCTCATCACCAACGACATGCGCCTGCTCGACGCATCGCCCGCACTGCATGCCGCGCTGCTCGGCGCGCAAGGCAAGATCCTGTTCGATTTCTTCGTCGTCCGCACCGATCAAGGCTTCCTCATCGAGACATCGAATGCCTCCCTCGGCGCGCTGAGGCAGCGCTTGACCATGTACCGGCTGCGCGCCGCAGCCAACATCGACGACGTCTCCGCCGACTACACGGTCGCGGCCGTATGGAACATTGCTTCAGGCGAACCCGATCATTCGCAGCACGCGACCGCGTTTGCCGATCCGCGCCACCGCGACCTCGGCCTGCGCTATCTGGCGACACTGGCGAGCAACTGGCGCCGCGACCTCGCCCATGCGCAAGCTGCCACGCGTGACGACTACGACGCGCTTCGCGTCGGCCTTGGCATCGCGGAAGCGGGTCGTGATTTCTTGATCGGAGACGCCTTCCCGCACGAAGCGAATTACGATCTGACCGGTTCGGTTTCGTTCACGAAGGGCTGCTACGTCGGACAGGAAGTCGTCGCCCGCATGCAGCACAAGACCGTCGTCAGAAAGCGCGTCGTCCGCATTGTCGGCGACAGCCTGGCGAGCGGCGCCGAAATCAAGGTCGGCGACGCGGTGATCGGCGCCGTCGGCACGGTGTGCGGTGTCAAGGCGCTGGCGATGCTGCGCCTGGACCGTGTTTCCGAGGCAATCGACAAGGGGCAACAGGTGACCTGCGGCGGAGCGCCGATCAGCGTCGATGCCACGGCCGTGCAGCGCTATCGCCGCTCGGTCGCCGAACGCCCGCAGGGGCTGTGAAAGGCAAGCCCCATGCAGAAGAATCGCGCCAAAGCCGCCGCCGCGTCGCCCGCCGAGGTCGTGCGCTGCCCATGGGGCGGCATCGACGATCCCCTCTATGCTCACTACCACGATACGGAATGGGGCGTGCCGCTGGCCGACGACCGCGCACTTCTGGAAAAGCTGATCCTCGAAGGAATGCAGGCGGGACTTTCCTGGCTCACCATTCTCAAGAAGCGCGAAAACTTTCGCCGCGCCTTCCACAATTTCGACGCCGAACGGATCGCGCGGTTCACCGGGCGTGACGTGGAACGTCTGTTGCAGGACACCGGCATCATCCGTCACCGCGGCAAGATCGAAGCCGCGATATCGAATGCCCGCGCCTATCTGGCGATCCGTGAGCGCACGTCGCTCGCCGCCCTGTTGTGGGGCATCGCCGGCGACGACGCCTCGCCAGCGGAGCCGCTTCACACCATGAAAGATGCGCCGACGCAGACGCCGGCATCGCGCCGCATGTCGAAAGCGTTGAAGGCTGCGGGCTTCCGCTTCGTCGGACCGACCACCGTCCACGCCTTCATGCAATCGGTCGGCATGCGCAACGATCACCTCGTCACCTGCCATCGCCACGCGCCGTGCGCGGCATTGCAGGCAGCGTTCGTGCCGCCCGCACATTGACACCCGACACCAGAACACCAGAGCCGCCCGATGCCGAGATCGAACCAGACGAAGCGGAAACGCAGCGATACGGCGAACCAAGACCCGCAGCAAGCGCGCCATGATGAACCGGCGCCGCCGCGCGCCTGGCAGCGCATGCTGTCGGGCCGCCGTCTCGATCTGCTGGCGCCTGATCCCGCCGACATCGACATCGAGGACATCGCCCACGGCCTCGCGCGGGTGGCGCGCTGGAACGGCCAGACCGTCGGCGAACACGCCTTCTCCGTCGCCCAGCATGTGCTGGTCGTCGAGTCCATCGCGCGCGACCGCAATCCGCGCTGGCCTGTCGAATGGTGCCGCGCGGCCTTGCTGCACGACGCACCGGAGTACGTCGTCGGCGATCTCATCAGCCCGTTCAAGACGGCGATCGGCTACGACTACAAGGCTTTCGAAAGCCGCCTGCTGGCGGCGATCCACCGGCGCTTTTCGCTGCCAGAGGAACTGCCGGCGGAAATTGCCGCCGAGATCAAGCACGCCGATCGCATCGCCGCGTACTTCGAGGCGACGGGTCTCGCCGGTTTCACGGTCGAGGAAGCGCGCACCTATTTCGGCGTGCCGGACGGTCTGAGCCGCCGTCTGGTCGACGATCTGTCGACGCTGCAGGCTTGGCCCGCACCCGACGCGCAAGAACGCCTGTTGTTGCGCTTTCGCGAGCTTTGAACCTCTCTGCCGCCGACACCATTGTGCCACGATGCTGCCCCACCGCGACTCGCAAGCCTACGATTCACGGCGAAAATGATGTTCCGAAAAACGCCACGATCCACGCCTAGCTGTGATCGCGGGAGGCTCGGGAGGACAGTGAACGCCATGATCGGGGGTTTGATTGAAACACGTGACCGAAGTTGCGAACATGCCGGCGTCCCGCCGACCAGCGTTCGCGCGCGATGCCATGCCGCGCGCAGAATCGCCCACCGTTGAGATCGGACTCAACGCGGCTATCGTTTCCGTTCACAACGACGAGCCCGTCGCTCTCGTGGTGCGCGATCAGGGCGGCGGCGGCGATCCGATCGACACGCTCCCGTCGGGGCCCTTCTCGCCGGTCGAGCATCGCACACTCGAGATCGGCCTGAGGTCATGGGTTCGCGAGCAGACCGGCCTCGACTTCGGGTATGTCGAGCAACTCTACACCTTCGGCGACCGCGGCCGCCATGCGCAGGCCGACGACCGTGGTCCGCATGTCGTTTCGATCGGCTATCTCGCGTTGACCTACATCGAGACGATCGAGGAATTTCAGCGCGGCATGTGGCGCAGCTGGTATCACTATTTTCCGTGGGAGGATTGGCGGCGCGGCCGGCCCGAGATGCTCGACGCCGTCATCATGCCGCGTCTGAAAGCCTGGGCGGCGATGCCGCAACTTCGCCCCGTGCCGAGCCGACCGCTGATGCGCGAGGACCGCCTGCGCGTATGCTTCGGCCTCGACCAATCCGCGTGGGACGAAGAGAAAGTGCTGGAGCGATACGAGATCCTGTATGAGGCCGGTCTGGTCGAGGAAGCGATGCGCGATCGGCCCGAGGTTTCCTCCGCGGGCGGCGAGCCGGTCGAACTCGGTGCAGCCATGGCGTTCGACCACCGGCGCATCCTGGCGACGGCCATCAGCCGCGTGCGCGCCAAGATCAAATACCGGCCGGTCATCTTCGAATTGATGCCGCGCGAGTTCACGCTGTTCGAGTTGCAGAAAACCGTCGAAGCGATTCTCGGTCCGCATCTGCATAAGCAGAACTTCCGGCGTCTGGTCGAAAGCGCAGGGCTGGTCGAGCCGACGGGTGAAATGAAAACCCGCACCGGTGGTCGCCCTGCGAAGCTGTTTCGCTTCCGTCGAGAAGTGCTGCTCGAACGGCCAGCGCCCGGGGTGCGCGTCAAACCCGGACGCGGCTGAGCCCCACCAGTTGGACTGGCAAGACCCTAAAATCGCGGCGTTCACTGACGCCGCGACCATGGTCTTTGCAGCCCCGCGTCCCTCGTGAGGCCACGAGCCGTCAGACGATGAGTTCAAGTTGCCGCCCCCGATAGGGACAACCGCCCCCCATATCGGGCATCGGCCGTGCCTTGAGGCTCTCCTCGTCATCGCTTTCCAACTCGCGCTGGTCGCGATCCGCCTCGCTTTGGCCGGAGCGCTGTGATGGCGCGTCGTCGCCCCGTGCCCCGCGATCGTCACCCGCCGACGGCCGCTCCCGGCCGGGATCGGCGTGTGCGCCGTGAAGCGGCAGCCCCGCCAGAAGCGCAACCGCAACCGACGCCACCCCCCATCTCAGGACGCCCGGGCGTGCCGGAACGGGACATTCGATCGATCTCGACGCACGGGTCATTGCAGCCTCCAGCATCAAACAGGCGGGCATTGTCAGCGTATGGCGCTACGGCGTTGAACGACTCCCGCAGCTACAGCCGATCACACGCCTCGGGCGGATCGTACTACGGAATGCGCCTTGCGGCTGCGCAATTCCCGGTACGTCCGGTTTGGCGCTCATCTTGCTTCAGCAGGCGTCGAGCGATCCCCCGTTAACGTCGCCTTGAGGCAAGTATGATGGCATTAAGTTGGCACCCTGACGAAGACGCGACACCGACGCCGCGCGACGTCGAGTTCATGGCAGCGACCCTCGAGGGCCAGCACGGTTCGCTGGCGGCCGAGGTCGCCGAGTTTTTCGCCAGCGTGCATTCGGAGAACGGCGATGCCGGACGGTCCTGGGCCTGGGCCGGCGTCGCCGAGTTGGTGCGCCATCGCGAGCGCCAGCGGTTGCAGGCGAGTTGAGACTGCCACTGTCGAGCGTGTGGTGGTCATGCGAGGTGAAATGAGCCACGACACGACAACGGCGGCGGCGGGTCTTGCGCCGGTCACGCTGCGTTCGCTCGCCCACCGCATCGCGGGACGGTTTCGCATCATCCGCGACGGTGCAACCGACCAGTCGCGCGCCCAGCGTGACGCCGTCACGGCGTTCCTCGTCCGCGTTGCCAGCGCCGGCCTGCTTTACCTCTCACAGATCATCCTCGCCCGCTGGATGGGCGGCCACGAGTACGGCATCTATGTGTTCGTCTGGACCTGGGTCCTCGTTCTCGGCGGCCTTTCGCATCTCGGCCTCAATCTGGCAGCGATCCGCCTCGTCCCGGAGTATCGCGCCAAGGGGCAGAATGATCTGCTGCGCGGCCTGCTGCGCGGCGGACGAATTTCGACGGTCGCCATCTCGACGGCCATCGCCACCGGCGGCATGGCGGCGCTGATACCGTTGCAACCCTACATCGATCACCACTATGTGCTGCCGTTGTATCTCGGCCTCGTCTGCCTGCCGCTGTTCACGCTGACCGACGTGCAGGACGGCATCGGCCGCGGCTTCGGCTGGATGAGCGTGGCGCTGGCGCCGCCTTATATCCTGAGGCCCTTGCTGCTGCTTGTCGCCATGAGCCTCGCCTACGCCGCCGGCCTCGACATGACCGCTACGACGGCAGCCGGCGCTGCCATCGCCGCCACATGGCTGACAGCGATCGTGCAGACCATTATCGTCAACCGGCGCATCGAGAAATCCGTCGCGGCCGGCGAGCGGACCTACACATTCAGCGCGTGGTTCAAGTTCTCATTTCCGCTGCTCGTCATCGGCATGGCCGACATCGTGACGCAGAACGCCGACGTCCTCGTCGTCTCGCGCTACATGTCGCCGGCCGACGTCGGCATCTATTTCGCCGCGGCGAAGACCATGAGCCTCATCATGTTCGTGCACTTCGCGGTCGGCAGCGCCGTCGCGCACCGCTTCTCGGCGCTCAACGCCAGCGGCGACCGCGCCGGGCTCGAAGCGGTCGTGCGCGATGCGGTGAGTTGGACCGTCTGGCCGTCGCTCGCCGGCGCCGGGTCGGCGATGGCGGCGGAGTTGACGGAGATCTTGTCGGCGCCGGTCGGCGGCATCGGCACCGGC
>JBKBNR010000132.1:0-7942 GCA_046295315.1 Hyphomicrobiaceae bacterium | reverse complement strand
GCTCGCTCGGCATGCTGCCCTCGGCCTCGCTCGGCGCCGAGGATCCGGCCACCGGCAAGCGCAAGGCGCTCTACGAGCCCGTGCACGGCTCGGCGCCGGACATCGCCGGAAAAGGCCTCGCCAATCCGATCGCGACGATCGCGTCGTTCGCCATGGCGCTGCGCTATTCGTTCGATCTCGGCACTGAAGCCGATCTCGTCGAAGGCGCGATCTCGAGCGTGCTCGATCAGGGCTTGCGCACTGGCGACATCATGCAGCCGGGTATGACCAAGGTCGGCACGACCGAAATGGGCAGCGCCATCCTCGCCGCGATGCGGGCGAAGGCGGCCTGAGGCCGCGAGAGGCCGCTCGAGGCCGGGCGGCGACGGACATTCAAAGCACGGCGGAAGGGGCTCGCGGCACGCGCGAGCCTTTTATCGTTAGAGTGCACTGTACTGTTCCTGTTGATAGGTGCGTTGCCGCATTCGCAGCCTCGGCACCGGGGTGGAACAATGTCGATAACGATTCGCCCAACATGGAGCAGCACATGACGACGCTGACCGAGCTTCGCAGCGGCCTGATGGCGAACGCCAAGCGCGCCGTCAGCCTGATGTCCGCCTGTACCAACGAAGAAAGCACGAAGCTGTATCTCGTGATGCCGTTCATCGGCCTGCTCGGCTACGATTATACCGATCCGCGCGAGGTCTACCCCGAGCACGCGGCCGACTTCGCCAAGGACAACGCCAACAAAGTCGATCTCGCCATATTCAGGGAAGGCGTGCCGGCGATCGCGGTCGAGGTAAAGAAAGTCGGTGCCGATGTCGCCGAATCTCGCGGCCAACTCGCGGGCTACTTCAACGCGCTGGCCAGCGTCAAACTCGGCGTCGTCACGAATGGCATCGTCTATGCGTTCTACGTCGACTCCATCGCACCGAACATGATGGACGATGAGCCGTTCCTGACCATCGACCTCGAGACCATCGCCGGATCAGGTTTCGCCGACGAGGAGACGCTCGATGCGCTGCTGTCTGTCACGAAATCGTGGTTCAACCCCGCCTTGATGGCGGAAATCGCACACGTGCGACTGGTCAAGCGGCGGCTGCGGAAGGTGTTCCTCGACGAGGCGCGCGGACCGACCGAAGGCTTCTGCCGCTTCATGCTCGAACGCATCGGCATCAAGAACGTGCGCGCGGCGGCGATCGCACGCTATTATGCGCCACTGGTGCATGCGGCGTTCGAGGAAAGCCTGGTGCTGCCGGTGGTGCGCCACCTCAAGGCGGACCAAGACGCGCAGTCGCGCAACTTCGCCTCCAACCTGACGCAGATCGCGCAGCGCGTGGTGACCACCGAGCGAGAGAACGCGATCTTTGCCTACGTGCGCCGCCGGCTGGCGTTTCTCATCAGCGACGAAGTGCAGTTCAATGCCATCGAAACCATCGGCTACAAGGATTACGTCGGCAAGTTCGCGGTCTACTATCAGTCACCACGCAAAGGCCGCCTGTTCGATTTCATCGAAGGCGCGGACGGCTACGACAAGTTCATCTTTCCCGAGCCGTTTGGTGAAATCGTCACCAACAACATCTACGAAATCGACGATGCTCTCCGCACCGTCTTCGTGACCCGTGTCGCCGAAATCGGCGCCGCCGGGTTGACCCAGCGCCTCGCGCGCATCGCTTGAGGCATACTCATGGCCAGCAATCTTTCGACCATCGGTTTCGCGTTCACGGACGACGCGGCCTTCGAGGAAACGATGGTCAAGCTGGCCAACTCGTCGCAACACCGCCTCGTCACACCGCAAGGTGACTACGCCATCTGGCGCTCGCGCACTGGCGCCGAAGTGTGGTTCCACCTGGCGCCGCGCGACGACGGCGGCGACGAACGCGACATCGTCGGACTGACGCCGTTCTTCGAGGGCGAAAGCCATGTTGCAGTTGCCGTGACGGAAGCCTTCCAGCGGCCCGGCGACAACCCGCTCGAAGGCCTCGTGCATGCCTGGGTGGCGCCCGACGGCAGCGGCATCGGCTCGTACCCGGTCGTCATCGAAGCCGTCGACTACGCGGCGCAGGCGGCGCGCCAACTGCCCGCGGACTTGAGCTTTCGCATCTCGGGCTTCTGCCGCGAGTTGAAGGTCTATCCCAGCGCCGCCGCGATGACCGCCGCCGACACGGATGCCGACGGTGCCAAGCTGGCGCCCGAGAGCTTCGTGCCGATCGGGCTTTTCGCCGACGGCAACGGCAGCGCCAACGACAGCGACGATACGCCAGCCCCGACAAACGGTGCGGTCAGCGAACCGGACAACGACGACGATGCGACCCCGATGCCGACGGCCCTGATCCGCGGCAGCGTCATGTCGCATCGCAAGCTGGTCAACGAAGTGACGGGCCACGCCTTCCACGCCATGCTGGTGCGCACGCTGGATGCGACGCTCGACCTCGTCGTCGACGACGACATCGTCACCACCGAGCCGAAGTTCGGCACCTCGATCGAGGCTTACGCATGGCTGTTCGGCCGCGCCATCGTGTGACGGGGCACCGCGGCAGCGGATGCTCGTCCTTCGACGCTACCTGCAGACCGTCCGATATCGCTTGACGAGGCAGGGCCCCGGCTTTGGCCGGCACATGGCCCCTTGGGCGCTGCATACCGGGATTTTGCGGATGCAGAACTCCTTTCGAACGCACCCCGCCTCGGCATGTGGTGTTGAGACACTGAAAATCAGAACGCCAGCCGTTGCAGCCGACAGGCGTTCGACGAATTCGTGCATGGCAACATCCTTGCGCTTGCGGGCGTCGGCAACGGACCGCGGTCAACCTGCACCTTACACCGTGCTCTGGTCGGCGCAGACGCCCGGCTTGCCGACCACCGATCCGCGCGCCGTCCAGTCCGGTTTGCGATGCTCGCGCCAGGCTTCGGCTTCAGTGCGGGCGACGAAATAGAATTCGTAACAGTTGCCGCTGACCTTCTTGACCCGGAAACATCCGCCCGTCGCGTCGCCATCGTAGATGGTGCAGAACGTGCCAGCCTGCACCGACCAATGGCCACCCGTCGTCTGCCCCGCTTCCCGGTATTCGACGCGACCATCATTGCCGTAGCGCTCGTTGAAGGCGCGGCCATCGCCGTATTTACCCTCCAATGTCACGCCCGCGAATGCGGCGGACAGGTCCGCCTCGCTCATCCACTCGTCCAGTGCGAAGGCGGGAGCGGCCGCCACTGCGAGTGCCAGCGCCGCCGCAAAGGCCGGACGTCGGATCATGGTCATCATGCGCCCCCCCAACGAAACCCTCACTTCTCCGCCTACCCCGACATTCTGGCCGAATTAGCGCCGCACCGTGCGCCCCGCCATGCGGCAGAGCCGCGGAGCCGGCAGCGCCCGCCCCGCCCGGGCCGCTACCCCCCACCCGCCAGGGGCCCGTCGACAGACCACCTTGCAACCGCCCGCGTGCGCGCGTATGGGAACGCGCTCGACATGACGACAAGGTTGAAACCGCGCCCGGATCAGTCCCGATCCGGCCAGCGTCCACGCGAGGATCGATCCGATGGGCTACAAGGTCGCAATCGTCGGCGCCACCGGCAATGTGGGCCGCGAAATGATGAACGTGCTCGCCGACCGCCATTTCCCGGCGGACGAGGTGATCGCACTGGCGTCCCGCCGCTCCATCGGCCACGAGGTCTCGTTCGGCAACAAGACGCTCAAATGCCGCGACCTCGAGACGTTCGACTTCAAGGGCGTCGATTTCTGCCTGATGTCGGCGGGTTCGGGCGTGTCCAAGGAATGGTCGCCGCGGATCGGCGCGCAGGGTTGTGTCGTCATCGACAACTCGTCCTGCTGGCGCTACGACCAGGACGTGCCGCTGGTCGTACCGGAGGTCAACCCCGAGGCGCTCGCCGGCTACAGCAAGAAGAACATCATCGCCAACCCGAACTGTTCGACGGCGCAGATGGTCGTCGCGCTGAAGCCGCTGCACGACGCCGCCACCATCAAGCGCATCGTCGTTTCCACCTATCAGTCCGTCTCCGGCGCCGGCAAGGAGGCCATGGACGAGTTGTGGAACCAGACCAAGGGCAAGTACGTCCCGGGTCAGGAAGTCGACGCCAAGAAGTTCCCGAAGCAGATCGCCTTCAATGTCATTCCTCAGATCGACGTCTTCATGGAGGACGGCTACACCAAGGAGGAATGGAAGATGCTGGCCGAGACCAAAAAGATCATGGATCCCAAGATCAAGGTTTCGGCCACCTGCGTCCGCGTGCCGGTGTTCGTCGGCCATTCGGAAAGCCTGAACATAGAGTTCGAGCGGCCGATCTCAGCGGAGGAGGCACGCGAAATCCTGCGCAATGCGCCGGGCGTCGCGGTGTTCGACAAGCGCGAGGCGGGCGGTTACATAACGCCGGTCGAGGCCGCCGGGGAGTACGACACCTATGTGTCGCGCATCCGCGAGGACGCGACAGTGGAGAACGGCCTCGCCATGTGGATCGTCTCCGACAATCTGCTGAAGGGCGCCGCGCTCAACACCGTGCAGATCGCCGAAGCGCTGATCGAGCGCAAGCTGCTGCGCAAGGCGGCGTGATCTGGGGCCGCGGCGCCGAGGGGTTCACCCGCTGCGATGAGGCCGATCGACGGGCGCGGGGGCCGGCGGCACGCGCGCTTTTCCGATTTCCGAGGTTCCCGAACGCCCGCAGCGATGCGGGCGTTTTTGTCGGGACGCACTCCAACCCGCCTCACGTCCAGCCGGCGGCCTTCCCGCAGTCCTTGAGCGCGTCTGTATTATCCTTTTCCTGCTCGGTCACCGAGCGCGTCCCGCCGTCGTCCATCTGCCATCTGCTCGTTCATGCCGATGCAGTAGGCGCGCACGATTTCTGGCGTGCCGCCCGGCTGCTCGGCGTTGTCGTCGACACACGGGTTGATCCACTGCATATCGTCCGCGTCCATGTTCTGGGCGCTTGCCGGAGTGAGCCCGACGAATCCCGCAACGGGAAGCGATGGCGCCATTCGCATCATGGAGGCCCTCTGATCCGCAGTTGTCGCCGCCGCGAAGGATTGCCGGCGGGCGGCTCACGCCAGCACCCGGCCGGCGCCGTGGCCCGCTGGTTGCGGGAGAATGCCGTCTTGCAGGGTTGATCCGCGATTGGCGTTGAAATTAACTGCCGACTGCGTGTTCAAATTCGTGCTGCCAACCGGGAATGCGCGCATGCAGCCTCGCACCGACGACATCAGGCGGACGCTGGAGTACGGCTACAGCCACGACCAGGCGCAGAAGATGATGCCGTTCGCGCTCGGCGCCGTGGCGCTCGGACTTGTCATGCTGGTGCCACTCGATGGCGCCGAACGCTCCAAAAACGTTGCGCTCGGGTTGCTCGTCGTCGCAGCCGCCCTCGTCGTCGTCGGCGTCGTCGTCTGGCGGCGTTTGCAGCCGAATGAAGCCTATATCGTCGTCAGCGAGCGCGGTGTGCTGTTCAAACTCGTCTCCGACCGCATCATCCCGTGGGACGAAATACGCGCCGTCGATCGCGATCTGGTCAGCGCCCCTCGCGATTTTCTTGCCACCAAGGTGGTGCGGCTGACGGTCTCCGAACGGTTCTTCGAGAACCTGAAGCGCGGCAAGATTTTCTACAGTACCACCGCCCGGGACGGCGATCCCGCTCACATCTATCTCGCCTACGACCTTAAGGTGCCGCACGACGAGCTCTACAGCGCCATCTGCCGCCGCTGGCGCGCCTACAGCCGCCACGCCTTGGGCGGGGGTGCGAGCGAAGACGAGCCGGCCGGATGGCAGATCGGCGATGCAGCCGCCACCACGCACCCGCGGCGCATAGAAGCCAGCGGTCGGGTGCGGTCCTTCGAGGGCACACGCGCGTTTCTGCGATTGCTGATCGGCGGCGGTGCGGGTGTGGTGATCGCCAACCTCGCGGCGCTGGCCGCCATCGTCGCGCTGGTCACCAATCTGTTGGGCTATTGGTCGACGAACGCACAGATCCGCGGTCGGCAGGAGGCGGCGGAATGGAAATCGTGGAAAGAGAAGCACGACGAGAGACAGCGCGCTCTCGACGCTGAGATCGAGCGCTCACGCGCGAAATTCGATCTCATGTTCAAGTGTATGAACGAGGATTTCGATCGCAGCCCCGGCGCATACCGCAGTCCGGAATGTCAGAGGGAGAAGTAAGCCGAGGGTGAAATTGCTCGCGCCGGCGATCGGCCCACCCATCGCTCCCCAGGCCGCGCGGCGCTCTCAGCCGCTGACCGACCGTCGCAGGCGCGCTGTGTGAGACCGCAGGTCGAAAACAAATCAAGGCAGCAACTTGTAGCCGCCCGTCTCCGTCACCAGCAATTCGGCGTTGGAGGGATCCTTCTCGATCTTCTGGCGCAGGCGATAGATGTGCGTCTCGAGGGTGTGCGTCGTCACGCCCGCGTTGTAGCCCCATACCTCGTGCAGCAGCACATCGCGCGACACCACCTTCTCGCCGGCGCGGAACAGGTACTTCAGGATCGACGTCTCCTTCTCCGTCAGCCGGATCTTAGAGCCCTTCTCATCCAGCAGCAGCTTCGATGCCGGCTTGAACGTGTAATGCCCGATGGCGAAAACCGCGTCCTCACTCTGCTCATGCTGGCGCAATTGCGCGCGGATGCGAGCGAGTAACACGGCGAACTTGAACGGCTTCGTCACGTAGTCGTTGGCGCCGGCATCGAGGCCGAGGATCTGGTCGGCGTCGCTGCCGGTCAGCATCACGATCGGACCCTTATAGCCCGTCTTGCGCAGCAGGCGCACCGCCTCGCGGCCATCCATATCGGGCAGGCCGACATCGAACAGGATGAGATCGCGATGGTCGGACTTGGCGAGTTCGATACCCTTCGACGCAGTGCCCGCGACCGAAACTTCGAATTCCTCGTAGAGCGCCAGTTGATCGCGGAGCGAGGAGCGCAACTCCTCGTCGTCGTCGACCAGCAGAAGTTTTCGGGCCGTACCCATATGGCGCGTGCTCCTCGGTGTCGCGATCGCGATTATCGTCTCGGTCGTCCGCTGGCGGTGCGCGGATCTCGCGATCCGACCGTCTGCCGCACGGCCAGCAAATCTTCGCCTTCGGATCGGGAAGTTCGCCCCTCGATCCTGCCCCTCGCATGCCGGAGACGTCCCGAACATCCTACGGGCGTAGATTTTCGACGCACGGACTTTAGCATCCGGCCAGAGGGCAAGGTAGTCTCATCCGTGCCCGTCGGCAGGTCAGGTGATCGTGATGACATCCCCAACGATCGAAGAGCGAAAGCGGCATTTGAGGGTTCTGCGCCGATCGCTGGCCGCGCGCCGTGGAATGGTGCAACTCGGCGGCTTCGTCAAGCCAGTGGCTCTCGGTCGGTCGGGCATTGCCGCGCGCAAGCGGGAAGGCGACGGCGCGACACCGCTCGGGACCTGGCGGGCGATGGCGGTGTTCTACCGCGCGGATCGCGTGGCGCGGCCGGTGTCGGGTCTGCCGGTCAGGGCGATCCGCCGCAACGACGGCTGGTGCGACGCGCCCGGCGATCGCAACTACAATCGCGCCGTCCGTTTGCCCTATCCAGCGAGCGCCGAGGCCATGTGGCGCGACGATCACCTGTATGACCTCGTCGTCGTGCTCGACCACAACTCGAGGCCGCGCGTGCGAGGGGCGGGAAGCGCCATCTTCATGCACTGCGCCCGCGACGGGTTCGCACCGACCGCCGGCTGCATCGCGTTTCGGGCAGCGGATCTGCGACGACTGCTGCGGCACATGCGGCGCGGCACGCGCGTTGTTGTCTAGCGGCGCACCGGCGCCCTGCCGCAGTCGCGCCGTCGTCACAAATCGTACCACCGCAATTGGACGCCGAACCTCGCTACAATTGGCCGATAAAGCCAGCGCTCCGGTCGGCCGACCCCTTCACTCGCCAGGCCGTGAATCGGCAGCGCCAAACCAGCGCTCCGGTCGGCCGACCCCTTCACTCGCCAGGCCGTGAATCGGC
>JBKBNR010000131.1:0-8006 GCA_046295315.1 Hyphomicrobiaceae bacterium | reverse complement strand
GTCGAGATCGGTTCACAAGACCCATTCCCGACCGTCGCGAAGGCGGGGTCTGTCAGCGGTGAATGACCGGTCATTCGGCTCTGGGTGTGTCGCGGGCCGTGCCGTCCCTTCCGCCCAACCATCGATGCGGAGAGCAACAAGCAGGGCGGGCCCACGCGATGGATGCGGTAGTCAGGCGTGCTGCGGTGGCGCGTCCCTCCATCGCTGTGGCACAGACAGGCGGACCTTGGCGGGCCTGCCGACGCTTCTCGGCCCACGCGATCACCGACCGACGCAAGCCCGCGACGAACCAGCCCCGGCCGCCGTTCGGCAATCCGGATCGTGTCGTGCCGTGATGTACACAAGTCGGCATTCCTGGCCGGAATGCGGAAGTTGAAGCGTTCGCCGTAACGCCGACTTCTGCCAGCAGGCGTTGTCGGTGGCACTGCAATTCATAGGGGTGGTCGCGAAACGGTCAGCGTTTTTGACCACGATCAAAGAATAGTGCCGCGCGTCGGAACGTCGCAATCTGATGTCCACTATGGCTCAATAGATCGAGACTATCGGTCAGCGAATTGTGATCGTCGTTGCAGCCGGGGCCCGACGATTTGCTGGCGATCATAATCCAAATCCCTATCGCCAGCGGGGCGAGGCGGCGGGCGTGTTGCTTTCATGACGGGCTAGCCGAAATCGCTACCGACATCCAGTCATTCGCTGGCGCAGAATATGGGCCCCATCTATCAGGCTATAAAGATGCTCTAAAGCAGTAGATTAAACGTCATATAAAACAGCACATTGCGATTTTTTTGTGAGACTGGAAATGCGCTTTTATTTCATTTTCCGTTTGATGGGAGTCAAGTTCCGGCGGCTGGCCCGGCAGCGATAATGATCGCATAGAACAACCCACCTTTCGGAGAGACGATCATGTCCCAGCAAGCCGCTCACGCTCCCGCACCGCACGCCTGCCAGCCCCTCGATGGCACGCAGTGCAGCACATGCACACTCGCCTACAACTGTCGCAAGACGACGGCCGCCAGCGCGTTGTCCGGCCCTCTGGTCGTGATGGTGGCACTCCTGGTCATCGGTGCCTCGCTGCGCCTGTTCGGCGTCGTCTAATGCCACATCGACTGCCGTGAAAGCTCCTTTGCTTCCGCGGACGTCTTGACGAACTTGCCGGGCAAGGGCCGAGAGCGGGCCGCATCGGCTGTGGTCCGCATGCGCGCGTGAGAGACCCGCTCTGCCACCGACGCGGCGGCCCGAATAGCCGCCGCCATAGCCTTCCGCCGCGGCGGGTCGCCGCCTGTGCCGGGAGCGTTGCTCCGAGGCCCGCTGCCCGGCGCCGGCATCTTTTCGCTGCACGCGCTGCGCGCGACGACCGGTTGGCTACCGCAGTCCTCGCGCTCACACCTCTCGGCCATCGCCTCGCCGTGCAGGCTGGCAGCTAACGGATGCGAGGCTCTCGCTCGGCTCGGCTGCCCCCTAAAGATAGAAGTAGGCGCTCGTTACCGTATGCAGGCCGGCCAGTTCGAGCTGGAAATCGGCAACGCCGTCGCCGTTGACGTCACCTTCGATGATGGTCAGGTCGTTCGCGGTTCCGGCCGGGTCGATGGTGAACCACCGCAACTGGCCGGCGGCGCCGGTGAACGACGCATTGTTGGCTGCCAGAAGTACGAAGGCCTGGTCCAAGCCAAGGTTCGTGTTGGCGTCGACCGGGCGCAGGTCGATGCGGTCGCCTGAGGTGAAATCCATGATTCGGTCGCGGGTGGCATTCATCCCGATATCGGCGATGGATTCGAATAGAAAGCGGTCGTTGTTGGCGCCGCCGTAGAGTGTGTCGCGGCCAGGGCCGCCGATCAGCACGTCGAGGCCACCGCCGCCGTAGAGGGTGTCGTCACCCGCGAGGCCGGACAACACGTTGTTGAATTGATCGCCGGTCAACGTATCGGCATGCGCCGAACCCTCGACGTTGCGAATTCCGTTGAGGATATCGACGCCGGCACCGACGGTATTCTGCGCCGTCAGAATGGACAGGTCGACCTGCACGCCGGACGTGGCGTTGGTGTAGAGGGCAGTGTCGGTCCCGCCGCCGCCGCGGATCGTGTCGTCGCCCTCGCCGCCCTCGATCCGGTCGTTGCCGAGACCGCCGTCGAGAACGTCGTTGCCGGCGCCACCGAACAGATTGTCGTTCCCATCCTCACCGAGAATTCTGTCGTTACCCGAGGTGCCCGTGACGGTGTCGTTACCCCCGCCCGCCCGCCAGAACTGTGCCGAGGAGGTGATCGTGACGACATCGTTGCCGGCGGAGAAGGCGTTGGTAACGCGAGCCTGGTACGACCCTATGTCGCCGCCGACCGATCCGAGATCGATGTAGTAGGTGCCGCTGGTGTTGGGGTTGAACACGATGCGCGCATCGCGTCCACTGGCGGCGCCGGGGTAGGAATTATCGTCGGAAAGCAGTAACTGCCCGCTGGCGCCGCGCACGCTCACCAACGGATCGATGAGTGTGCCGCGATTGATTTCCGCGCCGTTCATATCGATGAAAACCGCTTGCCCCGCGGTGAGCGTGATCCGTAGCCAGTCGCGGTCTCCGCTCCGCTCTATGACGCCATTCTGGACACCGCCGACCGCGATCGTGCCCGTGGTGGCGGTGGAGCCGGCGAAATCGTCGCCGCCGGCGGGTCCCGTTGAAATGCGCACCCGGTAGGTGCCGGTGTCGGCGCCACCGACGTCGAGGAAGACGTTACCCGTCGCTGTCGCTGTGTAGGTGATTCGCGAATTGGGCGAGTTGCCGAAGTTGTCGTTGCTGTCGATGACGGTGCCAGTGGCACTGCGCAGGGTGAGTGTCGGGTCGGTGAGCGTGCCGTTGCCGCCGGTGGCACCGAGAGCCTCGATGATGTAGGTGCGCCCGGCGACGACCGACATGCGGAACCAGTCGCGATCGCCAGAAAACTCGTTGTTTCCGGTTGCGGTGCCACCGGCAACGACGCCGGTCGTCGCTGTTGACGCAGCGAAGTCGTCGGTCGGCGGCGGCGTATTCGATGATGTCGAGACGGTGTAGGTGCCGGTATTCGAACCATAGGCAGCGGCATCGAGATAATATGTGCCCGATGCCGTGGCGGTAAACACGATGCGAGAATCGAGCGAACCACCGAAGTCGTCGTTCGAGGTGATGATCGTGCCGGATGCATCGCGCAGCGTCAGTATCGGATCGGACAGTGAGCCGCCGCCGGACGGCTGGCCACGCAGATCGAACGTGTACTCTGTGCCGGCTGTCAGTGTGACGCGGAACCAGTCGCGGTCTCCCGCAACCTCGATGTTGCCGGTGCTGCTGCCGTTGATGCTGACGCTGCCGGTCGTGAACGTGTTGGCGGCGAAGTCGTCGCCACCGCCACCGCCGCCACCACCGCTACCGGTCTGGCCGGTTATGACGAGCGTATACGAGCCCGTCTGGGCGTTCGTCGCCGCCGAGGCGTCGAGGTAGAACGTGCCGGTCGTCGTCGCCGTGAAGGTGATGCGCGCGTCGTTGTTGGTGCCGTTGTTGTCGTTCGATTGCAGGATGTCGCCGTTGAGAGCGCGCAGCGCAAGTAACGGATCGAGCAGCGTGCCGCCACCCGTGGCGCTGCCGCGGAGATCGAAGGTGTATTGTGTGCCGGCGACGAGGTTGACGCGATACCAATCGTTGTCTTCGCTGAGCTCGATGGCGCCCGCGTGCGACCCGGTCGCGAGGGTGATGTCGGTATTGTAGTTGCCGTCGACGAGATCGCGGAACTGGGCCGGTGTCGTCGGGAGCCAATAGGCGTCGGCGTAGCCGAGATCGACCTGATAGCCCATGTCGCGCAGCGCGGCGAGCGTCAAGCGGCTGAGCGCCAAGTCGCCGGATGCGAACGGCGTCATCAACTCGTTGGTGAAAAGGCTCTCCGCCCAGTGACCGCCGTCGGATCCCGGACTGCCGGTGTTGCTTTCGACCTGGACGAACGTGGCGCCGGGGGTGTTGGAGAGAATGCGATATTCGGCGAGCGCGTTGGCGCCGATGTAGCGATAGTCACGGCCCGAGGCGAACGTGGCGCTCGCCGTGTCGGTTCTGAGCCCCATGAGGTCCCACACCGTGCCGAGCCCGAGCACATGTCCCATCTCGTGCACGATGACGCCGGCCAGCGTGCCGTTGGCGTGCATGTTGGCGATGTCGGCGCTGTCGAACTCCATGATGCCGAGATACGGGATGTTGTTGCCGCGCAATCCCGTCGGGCCAGCCTGTCCGAGAATGCCGTTCGGGCCGTCGATGGCGACGATCGAGGCGTTGATCTGCAGATCGTCGACACTGCCCTGGTTCGGCAGATCGCCGGTGATGACCAACTCCCACAGCGCTTCGGCCTGCTGGAAGGCGTACAGGTATGTATTCGCCCCGGTGTAGTTGATTACGATGTCGAACGAGGGGTTGGTCAGCGCCATGGTCGAGGAGGGTGCCGCGCCGTTGCCGGCAGCTGCATTGACCGGTGAAAACGCGGTGGCGTCCTGTAACGTGACCATCTCAGGACGAATGATCGAACCGCAGATTCCGCACATGGTGCCCCCTAGGCAATCTCAGCCGTTACGATGAGGATACGCCGGAAATTCGGCAGTCCTGACGATCCCAGGGTGGAGCATACGGCCGCCGGCTCCCCACCAAGCCCAAATAGTACGAGCGCGGATGCGAAACTGCATCTTTTGTTTAATGATTATTGTAACCTGGGGAACACCTGAGACAAAATTGCCGGGGATCGATCGGGAGGAACTGGGGGGGCGGCGTGCAGGCGGCCGAAGTTCGAGCTGCAACCTGAGCAGCATCGAGCGACGCGCCGTCGGCTCGGAATGGCCGCAGGCCAGGCTGCGAACTGATCGAGCAGCCGTGTGATCGAGGCACTGATCGACGAGCGGCGTTAACGGGATCGCTCCCGAGCGTCGACATCGGGTGCAATCCGTCCGCACACGGCTCCCGGTCAACTCGGCGGCCAGCTCAGACGATGACGACGCACGCTCCACGATGCTGCGTTCAAGGCGTCGTGTCGGCCAGTGAGGCGCCGAGATCGTTTGCGGCTTGGCGCAGTCGGTCGATGTGCGAGAGCGCGCGCTCGATGGTGAGGCGCGGCTTCGGGCCGTGGCAGGCGACACCGGCGACGATGGCGCCGTGACTGTTGAGCACCGGCACAGCGAGCGCGACGAGCCCTTCCAGGAATTCCTCGTCGTCGATGCTGTAGCCGCGCTTCTTGATGCTCTCGATCTCACGTTCCATGCGGTCGAGATCGGTGATCGTGTTGGGCGTATGCTGCTGCATGCCGGTGATGGACAAGAGCTTCTGCCGTCGTGACCGGCTCATCGCCGATAGAAACAGTTTGCCGCTCGCCGTGCAGTGCAGCGGCACCAGCGAGCCGGGTTCGAGGTTGAGGCGCAGCGGCCAGCGCGATTCCACACGGTCGATATAAATCGACTGGTCGCTGAGGCGCATCGACAGATTGCACGTCTCGCCAATCTCATTGACCAGTTTCTGCAGGATTGCGCGCCGCTCGGGCTTCAGCCCCGTGTTGACGACACTCAAGCCCAAGTTCCACAGCCGGTGCCCGACGCCGTATCGGCGGCGCGCTGGATCGCGCATGAAATAGCCGCCGCTTTCGAGCTGCTGGCAGAGGCGGTGGGCGGTCGGCTTCGGCAGTCCGGTCGCCGTCGCAAGCTCTGCGACCGAAAGCTCGCCGGCATTCTCGGCGACGGCCGTCAGCAATTTCATCACCCGGTTGACGACCGATGTCGCGTCCTGTTCGCCCGCACCCCTGTCGTTCGTCTCCGGCGTCGGCGGCGTCTTGGCGCGGTTGCCGCCGCGGGGGGTCTTGATCGCCGTCATGGAACCCTCGTGAGCGGAGCCCAAGGCGCTCGCAACGATGGACGGCTGTGCGCCCATGCGACGCACATGGCACCGAATTTCAGTTGCGATGAGGTCTTATTTCATGTGTAATGGACTATATCGTCTCGATCAATGATAATCGGTTTCAATCGGGCGATGGCCAGTCGCGGCAGTTCGCCGCAATCAACTCGTCTGCCGCGGCGAGCGCCCAACAGCGGTGTGGTGGCGGACAACGGCGAACGGGTGACGGAGTGAACCAGCCGCGGACACAACCGATCGGCGGATGGCGCAGCCGGGGCGGTCCGTCGCGAGCAACCTGAAAACAAGCAACCTGAAAAATCGACAACAACAATCAGGTGTAGAAAACCACGGAGGAACCCCATAATGTTGAGCCGACTGTTGAAGGCGGCGGCGGTGAGCGTCGTTACGCTCTGTGTCGCGACGAGCGCCTTCGCCCAGCAGAAAATCAAGATGCAGACGGCGGTGCCGAGTGCGTCGATCTACTTCGAGCTTCTGAAGCGCTATGCCGACCGCGTCGACAAGATGTCGGCCGGCAAGATCAAGATCGAGGTACTGCCCGACGGCGCCATCGTGCCGGCATTCGAGATCCTCGATGCTGTCGACAAGGGTATTGTCGAGGCCGGGTACGCCTGGACCCACTACTGGTCCGGCAAACATCCCGCAGCAGGCCTCTTCTCCAATCCAATGGCCGGCGCCGGCGCCGGTCTCGACCAGCTCTCGCATGTCGCCTGGCTCTATGAAGGCGGCGGCAACAAGCTGCTCGATCGGCTTTACGGCGAGGTGTTGAAGCTCAACATCGTCGCCCACATGGTGCAGCCCATGGGGCCGGACCCGCTCGGATGGTTCAAGCGCCCGATCGAGAGTGTCGCCGACTTCAAGTCCATGAAGTACCGCTCGCCGCCCGGCATCACCGGCGAGATCTTCAAGGAGATGGGGATCGCTGCGGTCGCCATGCCCGGCGGTGAAATCGTCCCGGCCGCGCAACGCGGAACCATCGATGCTGCCGAGTGGATCGGCCCGGCCGATGATCGCAATCTCGGCCTGCACACGATCTGGAAGAACTACTATTTGCAGGGTCTGCACCAGTCGACAGACGTCGGCGAGATCCTCTGGAACAAGACCTGGTACGACAAGCTGCCGGCCGACCAGAAAGCCATTCTCGAAGCGGCGTCGATGGCCTCCATCGGCGAGACGTACACCTTCAACGTCTGGCGCAACGCGCAGGCGATCGTCGAGTTGCGCGAGAAGCACGGCGTGACCATTCACGACACGCCGAAGGATTTCTTCCCCGAGTTCGTCAAAGCCACCAATACGGTGCTCGATCGCTACGCGGCGAAAGACGCCTTCTTCAAGGAGGTGCTCGACAGCCAGCGCACCTTCGCCAAGACGGTCGTACCCTACTGGACGAAGATCCTCGATCTTTATTCGGGCCTCGGTAACGCGGCTCTCGCGAAGTAACGCGCGAAGCAAGCGGCATTCGCGGCATCATCGGCGGCGCTCGCGCGTCGCCGGTGGTTTCGCTCTCTCGACACGCGGCCGCCCTCTTGCATGTCGCCGCCGCCCTGCTTGGTCGATCTCAGCCACCGAGAGACGGGAGAATCCGCATGACAGCGGAGCCATCGAACTCAACTGTGCGCATCGTCCGCGCCATCGACCGAATCGCGATCTGGACGGGGTTCGTGGTGAGCTGGCTGATCGTGCCGATGGTCTTCGCGCTCGTCTACGAAGTCGCCGCCCGCTACCTCTTCAATGCACCGACGATCTGGGCCTACGATGTGACGTTCATGACGTACGGCACATTCTTCATGCTCGGCGCCGCCTACACGATGCAGCGCGGCGGACACATCCGCACCGACACGTTCTATGCCGACTGGTCGCCGCGCACGCAGGGTATGGTCGACACCTTCTGCTATCTCATCATCTTCTTTCCGCCGCTGCTGATCTTTCTCACCGTCACCTGGGACTTCTTCTGGGTGTCCTTCATGCGCGACGAACGCAGCGTCACGTCGCCGTGGCTGCCCCGCATCTGGCCGCTGAAGGCCGTGCTGCCGCTGACGTGCGTGCTGTTGCTCCTGCAGGGGGTGGCCGAGCTGTTGCGCTCGATCCACGCGTGGCGGACGGGCGTCTGGCTCGA
>JBKBNR010000130.1:7502-8014 GCA_046295315.1 Hyphomicrobiaceae bacterium | reverse complement strand
GCTGCTGGTGACGCCGTCGGCCGACTTGTTCGCCGAGCCGCATATCCAGGGGCTGATGGGTTACGCGAAGGTCTTCCACGAGGCCGGTGTCAGCTTCACGCTGTCGTCGTATGCGTCGGAAGCCGCCAACTTCGGCATGTTCATCGGCTCCTACGACAACATGCGCGAGGTTTCGCTGCGTATCCGCAAGGCGGCGCTCGATCTCGGCGTCAAGCGGATCGTGTTCGGCGAGTGCGGTCACGCCTGGCGCGTCGCCTACTCGTTCCTGAATACGCTCGCCGGTCCGTTCGACTTCCTCGACCCGCGCTATCCGGTGCCGCAGCACATCTGCGAGTTCACCTACGACCTGATGAAGGAGAACAAGCTCGTATTCGACAAGTCGAAGAACGATCAGTACCGCCTGACGTTCCATGACAGCTGCAACGTCGCCCGCGCCTCGCGCATGGGCGACATGCCGGGCGGCCAGTTCGAGATCCCGCGCGCCATCCTGCGTGCCTCCTGCAACCACTTCT
>JBKBNR010000130.1:3519-7492 GCA_046295315.1 Hyphomicrobiaceae bacterium | reverse complement strand
GGTCGGGCGTGCAGCCGGTACCGGGTGCGGGAGGCTGCTGCGGCGGTGGCGGTGGCGGTGGCGGTGGCGGTCGCGGGGGGGGGGTGCGGCGGTCCGACGACGCTGTCGGCCGAGGCTGTGGCGGTGGCGGTGGGCTGTTGACCGACGACCTGATGGAGTTGCGCATCAAGGGCTCGCAGCCGCGCATGCGTGCGCTCCAGCAGGTGCGCGAGGAACACGGCGTCACGCACATGGCCGCGATCTGCGCCATCTGCAAAGCGCAATTCACGAAGGTGATGCCCCACTACGGCTTCGAGATGGATTCGATCCTCTCGGTGCATCAAATGGTGGGCAACGCGATCGTGCTCACCGGGTCCATCCAGGCCCGCGAGCTTCAGGAACAGATGAACGCGGCAGCCGGAAACGGCCGGGCTGCTTAACGGAGGTAACGCAATGAACGACATGGCCAACACGCCGAAGTCCTCTGGTGAGCCGTCTTCCGATCCGACGAAACTCACGTTCCGCCGCTTCAAGAACGGCGAGAGCATGTGGACGGGTTGGAAGGATCTCACCGAGAAGATCTTCCAGGGCGACAAGTCCTATAAGTGCCCGACCTACGTCCATCGCACGCCCCCGTGCCAGGGTTCATGCCCATCGGGCCACGAGATCCGCGGCTGGCTGGCCATCGCGCGGCAGATGGACAAGCCGCCGACGAAGGACATGAAGTGGCAGCAGTATGCGTTCGAGCGCATGGTCGACGCCAACCCGTTCCCGGCGACCATGGGCCGCGTCTGCCCGGCACCCTGCGAAGACGGCTGCAACCGCAACGAAGTCGATGACTTCGTCGGCATCAACGCCGTCGAGCAGTACGTCGGCGACTGGGCCAACGACAACGGCTTGAAACTTCCGACCGCGGGTGAGTTCACCGGCAAGAAGGTCGCCGTGATCGGGGGCGGCCCGGCGGGACTGGCCGCCGCCTACTTCCTGCGACGCAAGGGCCACGCCGTCTCGATCATCGAAGCGCACGCTCAGCTCGGCGGCATGATGCGTTACGGTATCCCCGGCTACCGCACACCGCGCGACATGCTCGACAAGGAGATCAACCGCATTCTCGACCTCGGCGTCGACGTCCGCTTGAACACGCGGGTCGGCACCGACATCACGATCGAGGAACTCGAAAAGAACTTCGATGCGATCTTCTGGGCGGTCGGCGCGCAGAAAGGCCGCGGCCTGCCGGTGCCGGGCTGGAACGACACCGAGAACTGCATCACCGGCGTCGAATTCCTCGATGCGTTCAACAACGGCTGGGTGGTTGGCACGGCGAAGCGCATCGTCGTCGTCGGCGGCGGTGACACCTCGATCGACGTCGCCTCGGTGGCCCGCCGTCTCGGCCACATCACGCACAAGGCCGAAAAGGACATCGATGCCCACAACGTGCTCGGCTACACCGCGCACGACGTTGCCGGCACCATGCGCCGCGAGGGTCTTCAGTCGACGCTGACCTCGCTGTTCCCGCTCGAGAAGATGACCGCCTCGGAGCGCGAGCGTGAGGACGCCATGCGTGAAGGCGTCACGATCATGGGTGGCGTCATGCCGCTCGAAGTCCTGCGCGACGAGCACGGCCGTGCCCGCGGTCTCAAGATGTGCAAGTGCGTGATGAAGGGTAACACGCCGGAGAAGGTGCCGGACAGCGAGTTCGAACTCGAAGCCGACATCATCATTTCGGCGATCGGCCAGATGGGCGATCTCGGCAATGGTCTCGAGAGCCTCGATGGCGGCAAGGGCTTCATCAACGTGACGCCGCTCTATGCCGTGAAGAACCGTCCGAAGCATTTCGCCGGCGGCGACGTGATCCGCCCGCACCTGCTCACGACAGCGATCGGCCACGGTCGCATCGCGGCCGAGAACATCGACTACTTCCTCGCGGGCTCTCCGCTCGACAAGCGTCCGAAGGTTGATGTGCACCACTTCAACCTGCTGCGCGAGTTGCATCAGCGCGCGCTCGACCCGGCGCCCTATAATCACGGCCAGACGCGCGGCACATCGGAAAGCAAGTTCGCCATCCACAACTACGAGGATCTCTCTGGCAGCCAGATCATCCCGCACACCGAGCTGTTCAAGGGCCACTTCAAGTACGAGGCGCGCGCCAAACGCCAGGAGAAGCACATCGGGGCCGACGAGGTCCTCGGCAACTTCGAGGAGCGCCTGCAGGGCTTCACCGAGCAGCAGGCGATCAACGAGGGCAAGCGCTGCATGAGCTGCGGCATGTGCTTCGAGTGCGACAACTGTGTGATCTACTGCCCTCAGACGGCCGTCAAACGCGTGCCGAAGAAGGAAAAGGCGGTCGGCCGGTACGTCTACACCGAATACTCGATGTGCGTCGGCTGCCACATCTGCGCCGATGTCTGCCCGACGGGCTACATCGAGATGGGCCTTGGCCAGTAAGGACGATCGCGGAATGGCGAAGGCATTTCACATGATCAGGCTCGCGGCGGCTCTGTTCGTCGCCGCGGGCCTGATGCTCTCCGGAATGGCCGGCGGCGCTCTCGCGGGCCCGCCGAAGCCGGCCAGGGGTCAGGGCGATGCTTGCGTCGCGCCGACCGACTGGATGCGCAAGAACCACATGAGCGTTCTGAAGCACCAGCGTGACGATACGGTTCACTTGGGGGTGCGCACGAAGACCTTCAGCCTCAAGGGCTGCATCGATTGTCATGCGGTGGCGGGCGCCGATGGAAAGGCCGTTACAGTTGCCGATCCGAAGCACTTCTGCCGCACCTGCCACGACTACGCGGCCGTGCGCATGGACTGCTTCGAATGCCATGCCTCGCGGCCCGAGGACGGCGAGGTCGGCAAAGTCAAGACCGGTGCCGCCGACAGCGGCGTGCTTCCGGCCGGCCATCCGGCGCCCAACGACGTTGCCGCGCTCGCCGCTTATCTGAAGGAGGCCGGACAGTGAGTTGCTGTTCCAGTGACAAGGGCGTGACCATGGCGCAGAAGGGTTCGTGCGGCAGCGGTTGCGGGTGCGCATCGGCGCCGACGGTCGACGATTACATCGCCGACAGTGCACCGATCAGTGCGGCACGCCGCTTCTTCCTCAAATCCGCCGCCGCCTTCTCGACGCTGGCCCTGGCCCCCGGCGTGACGCTGATGGCCTATGCTGAAAGCACGAACGTTCCTGCCCGCCCCGTCGACCAGCCCGTCTCCAACAAGGTGCGCTGGGGCCTTCTGATCGACGCTGGAAAGTGCAAGGACGGCTGCTCCGACTGTGTGACGGCCTGTTCCACCGAGAACGGCTGGGCCTCGCCGGTGAAGCACCCGGCGACGGACGCTCAGTGGATCCGCAAGCTGACGGTGCGCGACAAGAAAGACGGATCGACCTTCTCGCTGCCGATGATGTGCCAGCATTGCGCCAACCCGCCGTGCGTCGACGTCTGCCCGACCGGCGCGTCCTTCAAACGCGCCGACGGCATCGTGCTGGTCGACAAACACATCTGCATCGGCTGCCGCTACTGCATGATGGCGTGCCCGTACAAGGCCCGCTCGTTCATCCACGAGCCGCTTCAGGACCAGAAGGACTACGCACCGCGCGGCAAGGGTTGCGTCGAGAGCTGCACGATGTGTGTGCATCGCGTCGACGCAGGCCGCACGCCCGCCTGCGTCGAGTCGTGCGCCAAGGCCGGCCACAACGCGATGATCTTCGGCGATCTCAACGATCCCAATTCCGAGATCGCCAAGCGCGTGGCGACCTACCGCACGACCCGCATCCGCGACGATTTCGGCACCGACAACGGCGTCTACTACCAGAACATTTGAGACCGGGTGGCAAGGCGAACTGCCCCGGCGGATCAGGACAAGAATAACGATGGCGCACATTACGTATCAGAAGCTCGAAGATCACAGCACCCTCTTCTGGGGCCTGCTGGCGCTTCATGCCGTGGTCATTCTCGTCGGCCTCGGTGCCGTCTGGTACATGGAGCATCACGGACACATCGTC
>JBKBNR010000130.1:0-3509 GCA_046295315.1 Hyphomicrobiaceae bacterium | reverse complement strand
GAAGAGGCGGAAACCGACGAGACGGTTCCGGTGCTCGGCTGGTTGGATTTGCCGCTGGAGGATGCTCGCGCGATGATCGTCACCGGTATGAACAATGCCATCGTTTGGGGCACCCCTCACGTGTTCGCGGTGTTCCTGATCGTGGCGGCGTCGGGCGCGCTGAACGTCGCGTCGATCTCGTCGGTGTTCAACAAGCTCGCCTACAAGCCGTTCGCGCGTCTTTCGGGTGTGCTGGCCAACGCGCTGCTCATTGGTGGGCTCGCGGTTCTCGTGCTCGACCTCGGTCGGCCCGAGCGGCTTACGGTCGCCATGACGACCTACAATTTCAAGTCGATCTTCTCCTGGAACATCTATCTCTACACCGGGTTCCTGCTGATCGTCGGCGTGTACCTTTTCACGATGATGGATCGCACGCTCTCGCGCGAGCCTCGCTACACCAAGGCCGCCGGCTGGTTCGCCTTCGTCTGGCGTCTGGCACTGACCACCGGTACCGGCTCCATCTTCGGCTTCCTCGTCGCTCGCGAGGCCTATGACGCCGCGATCATGGCGCCGCTGTTCATCGCCGCATCCTTCCTCTACGGCCTCGCCTTCACGGTGCTGGTGCTGTTCACGATGTGCCGGGAGATGCGCCAGCAACTGCTTTCCGATGAGATGGTCGCGAGTTTTCGCGGACTGTCGATCATTTTCGCGCTCGCCGTGCTGTACTTCACGGTGGTCATGCACCTGACTCGGCTGTACTCGGCGCAGCACTGGGACGTCGAGATGTTCATCCTGCGCGACGGCGGCATCTACACGCTGCTGTTCTGGGTCGGTCACATCCTCGTCGGGCTTCTGATGCCGGCCGGGCTGCTGCTTTATGCCGGAACCGAGGCTGGAAAACTGGTGATCAGCGAGCGCAAGGCGCTGACCGCTGCATCCGTACTGGCACTCGTCGGCGGCATGTCGTTCATGTACGTCACCATCATCGGCGGCCAGGCGTTCCCGCTCAACTTGTTCCCGGGCAAAGAGGTGTCGAGCTCGTTCCTCGACGGCGTCGTCGCAAGTTACACACCGTCGCTGCCGGAAGTGCTGCTCGGCGTCGCCGGCGTGTCGATCGCCATGTTGATCACCGGCGTCGCCTTGAAGCTGATGCCGTTCCTGCCGAAAGGTCAAGCGGTCGAAGGCTGAGGCGCGGCAAGGCTGCGGATACGCTCCGCGGCTGCGAGTACGCTCCGCGGCTGTGAACGTCCGCGTCGTGAAGCGAGGAGAAACTCGACGTGGCGCATGTGCTGATCGCGGCCGCACACAAATCGTCAGGTAAGACGACGGTCACGCTCGGTCTCGGCAGGGCTTTGCGTGATCGCGGGTTGAAAGTTCAGACGTTCAAGAAGGGGCCCGACTATATAGATCCGATGTGGCATGCCCGCGCGGTCGGCCGCCCGTGTTACAATCTGGACTTCAACACGCAGAGCCACGCCGAGATTTCCCACCTCCTGGCAAGCCGCTCCGCCGGCGCCGACATCTCGCTCATCGAGGCCAACAAGGGCCTCTTCGATGGTGTCGATCTCGAGGGCCGCGACAGTAACGCGGCGCTCGCGGCGCATGTCGGCGCCCCGGTGATCCTGGTCGTGGACACGGAGGGCATCACACGCGGCATCGCCCCCCTGCTGGTCGGCTACGCCGCCTTCGACCCGAACGTGAACATCGCCGGTGTCATCCTGAACAAGGTCGCGGGGCCGCGCCACGCGCGCAAGCTGCGCGAGGCCGTCGCCCACTATACCGACATTCCCGTGCTCGGATGCCTGCGGCGCGACGAGTCGCTCGCCGTCCGCGAACGCCACCTCGGGCTGACGACACCGACGGAAACCGACGAGGTCGAGGATCGCATCCGCCGTATCGCCGACGCCGTTCGCGCGGGTGTCGACCTCGATGCGGTGCTCACCATCGCAGGCACTTCGCCACCATTGCAGGTTCCGGCGGTGGCCAAGGCCGAGGGCGCGGCCGCCGTCCGCGGTCCGCGCGTGCGCATCGCCGTGGCGCGTGATACCGCGTTCGGCTTCTACTACCCCGACGACCTCGAAACACTGCAGCGCGCCGGCGCCGATCTCGCGTTCTTCGACACGCTGCGCGACACGGCGCTGCCCGATGCCGACGCCCTGCTGATCGGCGGTGGCTTCCCGGAAACGCAAATCTCCGGCCTCACAGCCAACCGCCAGTTGCGCATGGAGATCCGCCACGCCATCGAGAACGGCATGCCGGCGTACGCAGAGTGTGGCGGGCTGATGTACATGTGCCGCTCGATCACGTTCAACGGCGTCAGCGGCGAGATGGTCGGCGCCGTGCCGGGCGATGCGATCATGCACGCCAAGCCGCAAGGCCGCGGGCAGGTGAAGCTGATCGAAAGAGGCGCCACGCTGTGGCCTCGCTACGAGGACCGCGGCGGGGGCGGCGCGCGCCCCAACCCCCACGAGTTCCACTACGCCGGCATCAGCGGCCTGCCCGAGTCCCTCGCCTATGCCTATGACGTCGTTCGCGGCGACGGCATCGACGGCAAGCGCGATGGCGTGATCGTGCACAATCTCCTTGCTACATTCAGCCACCAACGCGATACCGACGCCAATCCATGGGCGCGCAGGTTCGTCGCATTCGTGCGCGAGACCGTGGCGCGGCGACACCACGCTTCCGTCGCCTGAACCACGATCCGCTTGCCGCTGACGCAACGCCCGTCCGCTCTGCCGAACGACAGGAGCCAACAATGAACCAGACATCCGCCCGCTTCGAACAGGTCATCGCCGGCATCGATGCCGCCAATGCCGACGATCCCCGCTTCACCGAGGTCGCAGGCGTCAAGAGGCCCTACGAGGTCGTCTATTCCGAGCGCATGACCGAGCGCCTCGCCGCCATGTACCCGGAGGCTTCCGAAGAATTGCGCATCGCCGCCCGCGCCCAGCACATCCGTCGCTGGGACATTGCGCGCGATCGCTTCCCCGAAGGCCGCGCCGGCTACAACGACTGGCGCAAGACATGCCGCGAGCACCATGGCAAGCTCGTCACCGACATCATGCGCAAGGCCGGCTACGACGATAGCTCCATCGATCGCGTCGTCATGATGATCAAGAAGGAGCAACTGAAGAAGGACCGCGAAAGCCAGGCGCTCGAGAACGTGGTCGATGTCGTCTTCGTCGAGCACTACATCGAGGAGTTCCTGGCCAAGTACTCGAGCTACGACGAGGACAAGGTGATCGATATCGTCGGCAAGACCTTGCGCAAGATGTCGCCGAAGGGTCACGCCGCGGCGCTGGCGCTGCCGATGCCGGACGCCAAGCGCGCGCTCATCATGAAAGCCGTGGAGCGCGAGGCGGAGACGCTGGCCAAGCTGGCGGCGGTGGCGATCGACTGACGCGAGGGTCGGCGTGCTGGGGTTCGGTGACGGTGACCGCCTTGCAATCGGCGGCTGCAATCGCCAATTCCGGGCGGAATGTCGCCGGCTGCGAACATCCGGCCGCGTACCAGCGGCCGATCGAGACCCG
>JBKBNR010000129.1:0-8050 GCA_046295315.1 Hyphomicrobiaceae bacterium | reverse complement strand
CTTGGCCAGCGCATCGGCGACCTGCCGGCTGCATTCCTCCACCGTCGCCGCTCCGGCAATGGCCGACGATGCGGCGAACGCGACCACGACGGCACACGCGATCGCCGTCACGGAAAGCAGACGAACGGCTTCGGTCATGTTTCTTCCTTGCTCCCTTCGATCGCGATTGGCGCACCAGCGCCGACGCGCGGACGCGCTTGGCCCCGCGGCGCGGCCAGCGGCGTCATGCACACACGGCGTTTCGAGCGACCACGGTCGTCATTTCGGTTCGCCGATCGGCGCCTCGACCTTGATATCGCCCGAGTACGAGTAGCGGCCGTCGAACACCGGCGGCGTGCCGTCCTTGATGGCCGCGACGACATTGGCGACCGGCAACCCGGAGGCGGCGTCGACATAGATCGTGCGCGCCAGTTCGGGCTGTCCAGCCGGCGCGGCTTCGGCACCCGCCTCGGGCAGCGACCGGTAGCCCAGGACTTCGGCGCCATCGCGGTTCGATTTGCCGAGGCAGGCGAAGCCGCCAGTCAGCTTCGGTGGTGCGACGAGCGCATCGTGGACGTGGGCCGTGATCGACTGGGCGAACTGGGGTTGCAGTTCCTCCCAACCTCCCCCCTGCGTCCCCCAGGCCCAGCGTGCGATGGCGATGGTCTCGACGGGTGCCGGCTGGCCGGGTGCCTCGACCTTCTGGTGCATGCGGTCGGGCAGTACGTAGTCGATGGTCATGCGCGTCACGCCACCCTCGCCGGGCATTTCGGCCGCGAAGCGGAAGGCCTTCTGCTGGCGCTGCTTCAGGAAGGCCGCCTCGACGGCGGAGCGGCAATCCTCCGCCGCGAGAGCGTTGGGCCGCAACCCGGGAGAGGCAATCGCCAGCACGACGGCAAGCGTCGCGATCCGAATACCTGCGTTCGAAGTCCATCGGGTTTCGTGTTTACCGTTCATCGTGCCCTCGCTTGTTGTTGTTGTTGGTCGCCGAGCCCCGGCACCGGGGCCGCAACATCGCATAGGTGCCCGGCGGCTCGCGGTGCGGCCACACGTCCGCCGCACCGAAACTCTCCGCGCCTGCCGTTTCGCTTACGGCTTCGGCTGCGCCTTGATCTTCTCCATCTGCCGCTTCATCTCCTCGCATGCGTCAGGCCGCGGCTGGCGCGGGGTGAATACGACGAAATCGGCAACCGCTCCATCGGCACCCGACAGATACTCGGCTGGCGACAGCCGATCGGGCCGCACCTCCATATGCACCACGCTGACGATACTTTCGCGCGGGATGCCGCGGCGGATCATGTACCACGGCACGCCGCGATCGGCGCGCACGTGCCCGTTACCGGCGATCAGGATGGCGCCTTTCCATTCCCCCACCGCCAGCAAGGCGTCCGCCATGCGGGCATCGCGCAGCCGCTGCACCAGGCTCATGTTCGCCAGCGCCGACAGAGGCAGCATGCCGCAGTGGCTGTCGGCGATTTCCCTCGACAGTTCTTCCCCCCCCGTCGCATCGAGGTCCACGTCGAGCGCCAGCCGCCGGGCCTCGTCCAGGGCGAGCGCCTGCAAACCTTCGCGTCCCACACGCCGCGTTTCCTCGCGCGTCGGGTTGGCCGGCGTCAGCACCAGCTGCGCATCGAGGGCCGCAGCGACGATCGGCTCGTAGATTGCGTAGTCCGGCCAGCCGAGCTTCTCCCAGCCGAGCATCCGCCCGAAATCGCCGGCGGTGCGTTGCCGCGGAACTTTGCTTTTGCGGCCGTAGAAGCGGTCGAGCGCCTCCTGCTGGTCGGGGCTCAGCATTTCCAGCGCCACGATGTCGGCTTGCGGCGCCCCTTCGACGAGGCGCGCGCCGCGCAGCTTGGCGACGGTGCGGATGGCCCACGCCTGCAACAGATGATGGTCGGCGTTGTCGTGGTTCTCGCCGAGCAGAATGAAGCGCGATTTGGCGAGTGTCGTCCCGTACTGCTGAGCGGCGATGAGACGACCCTCGGCGCGCGACCAGACCTGACCGGCCAGCGGATGCGCGCGGCCCTCGGTGGAAACCCAGTCCAGCGGCAGCGGAAAGACGGTACGGTTGTCGGCTCGTGCGGCGGCACCGGCTGCAAGGCTCAGTCCCAGGATCGCAACGATCGCCAGCTTCACGCCGGCGGGCCACCACGACAGGCGAGCGAACTCAATCAAAACCAAGGCTCCCGAGTGTGAAGCGGATCTGTGGCAGGCGCGTCGGGGCGAGACCGGCGGCAGCCGTCACAGCGTGCAACCGCGCATACCCCGTCTCGGTGGGATCGAGATGCACGAGTGTTTCGAGCGTGCCGACGTTCACCACCCAACAGTCAACGACGCCGAGCCGCGCGTAGATCCGCGCCTTGAGACCGGTATCGTAGGCAAGGCTCGCATCCGCCACCTCGACCAGCAGCAGCACATCGGCCGGGGGCACCTCACTCGGTTTCATCCCGGCAAGGCAGACGATCATCTCAGGTTCGGGGCACAGATCGCCGCCAGGACGCCAGCTGGGCACGGAGTCGACGCTGGAGTCGCGACCGAGCTGCAAAGCCAGCTCTTTCTGCAGATCACTTCGCACCCACTCGTGACGACCGCACTTGGCGCGCTTCGGCAGAATTTCTCCGTCGACGAGTTCGACGCGCTCCCGCGGCCCCTCGATGCCACCAAAGAAGCCGAGTGCGGACAGCCGCTCGAACTCATCGAGCGACCAACCGAGTCGCCGCAGCCCGTCGGTCGTCTGGGTGGCGCGGTGCCGGATCGTCTGGACGGGTTCGCTCATGCGGTGACTGTAACCGACACATGCAACGGCGCAAAGTCGAACGCGGACAATTCATCTCTCCGGCAACGCAGACCCGCCTTTGGCGACGCGCATGTGGTTGACGAAGCGGCGGAACAAATAGTGGCTATCCTGCGGCCCCGGCGACGCCTCCGGGTGATGCTGCACGGAGAACACGGGCTTGCCCTTGAGGCGGATGCCGCAGTTGGTGTTGTCGAACAGCGAGACGTGGGTTTCCTCGACGCCCACCGGCAGCGAGTCACGATCGACGGTGAAACCGTGATTCATCGACACGATTTCGACCTTGTTGGTCGTGTGATCCTTGACTGGATGATTGGCGCCGTGATGACCCTGATGCATCTTGCGCGTCTTGGCGCCCGCCGCCAGCGCCAGCATCTGATGGCCGAGGCAGATGCCGAACATCGGCAGACCGGCGTCGATGAGCTTGCCGATCACCGGCACGGCATATTGCCCCGTGGCCGCAGGATCGCCCGGACCGTTGGACAGGAACACCCCATCGGGCTTGCGTGCCAGAATGTCCTCGGCCGTCGTCGTCGCCGGCACCACCGTGACCCGGCACCCCGATGACACCAGACAGCGCAGGATGTTGCGCTTCATCCCGAAATCGACCGCCACGACGTGGAACTCGCCGTCGGCATCGCGGCCGAACCCCTCGCCCCAGCGCCACAACGTCTCGTCCCAGGTGTAGCTCTGGGCGCTGGTCACTTCTGGCACCAGGTCGAGGCCGAGCAGGCCCGGCCATTCCGCGGCCTGCTTTTTCAAGGCCGCGATGTCGAACTGGGCCGAGGGCTCGTGCGCGATGACCGCATTCGGCATGCCGCGCTCGCGGATCAGCGTCGTCAGCGCGCGGGTGTCGACTCCCGCAATCGCGACGATGCCGCGCGACTTCAGCCACTGGTCGAAATGCTCGCTGGCGCGGTAATTGGACGGCTCGGTGATATCGGCGCGCAACACCGCGCCGCGCACGCCCGAGAGCGACGCCAAGTTGGACGTCTCGGTATCCTCCACGTTGCTGCCGACGTTGCCGATGTGCGGAAACGTGAACGTGACGATCTGTCCGGCGTAGGAGGGATCAGTCAGGATCTCCTGATAGCCGGTCATGGCAGTGTTGAAGCAGACCTCGCCGACCGCCGATCCGGTGGCGCCGAGCCCGTGGCCCTCGATGACGGTTCCATCGGCGAGAACCAGACGCGCGGTGGTCACGGCCTCCGTCCACGGCGGCGGCGCGGGGCGATGTGCGGTGTCGGTCATGTGAACTCCTGGCGGCGGACCATCGGCCGCGCACGGGGCTGGTGGGGCTGCCGCGCGCGAAAGCCGCTCGGCCGCACGCATGTACCCGTGCATTTAGAAGATGGCACCGCCGGGGTCAATCGACCGCGGTTACTGGCGGTGAGGCAACGCCCGCCCGATCATCATGCCGGTTGCTGGCACGCCCGAGGCGTCCTAAACCAACCCCAGCCCAAACCGAAACCAGCTCAGATTGCGCATCGACCGAACGAGGCCGCCGCGCCGCCCGCCTGGAGAACCTGACCTATGCGCGACATCATTCAGCAGGCCACCAAGGACGCCATGAAGTCCGGCGACAAGCGCCGCCTTTCGACGTTGCGTCTGGTCAGCGCCGCAATCAAGGACCGTGACATCGCCGCCCGCGTCGACGAGAAGGGCGCGGCGACGGGCCGCGAACGGATCGAAGACGTCGAGATCGTCCAACTGCTGCAGAAGATGATCCGCCAGCGGCGCGACTCGATCGAGGTGTATACGCAGGGCGGCCGCCTGGAACTCGCCGAGCAGGAGGCCGCCGAAATCGCCATCATCGAGGAATTTTTGCCGAAGCAGATGGGCGAAGACGAGATCCGCGCCGCAGCCGCCGCCGTGATCGCCGAGATCGGCGCCGGGGGACTGAAAGACATGGGCCGCGTCATGGGCGTGATGAAGGAGCGCTATCCGGGCGTCATGGACTTCGGCAAAGCCAGCGCGTTCGTCAAAGAGGCGCTGAAGTAGGGGGCAAAGCAGGGCACCCGGGCATGCCACCGCCCTTCCGCGAATTGAGCATCGAGGCGTTCGCGGCCGAGGTCGCCGCGTTCGCCTGGGCGCGGCCCATATACCGCGTCGACATGCATCACACGTTTTTTCCGGCGCACGCCGACTGGAAGGGGTTGGCCAGCGTCGAGGACATGTGGCGCTTCCACACCCGCGAGCGCGGTTTCGAGGACATCGCCCAGCACATCTCGATCGCGCCCGATGGGCTGCTGTGGACCGGACGCGACTGGAACAAGACGCCCGCCAGCGTCGGCTGCAACATGAACCCCGGCGCCTTCATGTTCGAGGCTGTCGGCAATTTCGACATCGGCAACGATCCCCTCGAAGGTGCCCAGCGCCGAGCCTGTATCGCCGTCATCGACATCGTGCAACGGCATTTCGGCTTGCCGGCGCACGCGCTGCTGTTCCACCGCGAGGTGCCGCAGACGCTGAAATCTTGCCCAGGCACCAGCGTTCTGAAGCACGACATTCTGCGCGAGGTTCTGGAGCGGCGGGCGATTTTGGCTTGAACCGGCCAAGTGGCCGGTTCGGGCGGCGCACTGGCGCCGGCGGCCCTCGGCCGCTGAGCGGCTGCCGCCGCTGTTGTCGTCACGGCGCACTGGCGCCGGCGGCACTCGGCCGCTGAGCGGCTGCCGCCGCTGCCACCTCTTCAAACCGGTGTGCCAGCACCTCCTCCATGCCCTGTGGATAGCGGGCATGACTGCAAATGAGAACAGGTTGTGAACCGCCATCACCGCGAATCGATTTATCCAATGTCGCCCATCACTCCCAATCGTCAAAGGCTCAACCTCCGACCATGCGCTTTCCCCCGCAAATCCTGGACGAGATCCGCGCGCGGCTGTTGGTCAGCCACGTCGTCGCGCGCAAGGTCCAGTTGAAGAAGAAGGGCCGCGAGTGGGTCGGGCTGTCGCCGTTCAAGACCGAGAAAACGCCGTCGTTCTACGTCAACGACCAGAAAGGCTTCTATCACTGTTTCGCGTCGGGCGAGCACGGCGACATCTTCACGTTCCTCATCAAGACCGAGGGGCTTTCGTTCCCCGAAGCGGTCGAGCGGCTGGCGACGGAAGCCGGTGTCGCGATGCCGGCGCGAACCGAGCGGGAGGCGGAACGCGGCGACCAGCGCCAGCGGCTCGTCGACCTGCTCGAGGTATCGTGCCGCTATTTCGAACAGCAGTTGAAGGGCCCCGGCGGAGAGGCTGCGCGGCGCTATCTCGCCAAACGCGGTCTGGCGGCGGAAACGATCGCGCGCTTTCGGCTCGGCTTCGCGCCGAATTCGCGCTCGGCGCTGAAGGAGCATCTCGCCAAGGCCGGGTTCACCCCTGAGGAAATGGCGGTTTCCGGCATGCTGATCGCGGGCGACGACATTCCGGTGGCCTATGATCGCTTCCGAAACCGCGTCACGTTTCCAATCCAGGACCTCAAGGGTCGCACGATCGCCTTCGGTGGGCGCGCGCTCGACCCCGACCAGCCCGCGAAGTATCTGAACTCGCCCGAAACGCCGCTGTTCCACAAGGGCCATATCCTGTTCAACGCGGCGGCGGCCCGGCAACCGTCCTACGAGCGCCAGCGCCTGATCGCGGTCGAGGGCTACATGGACGTCGTGGCGCTGGCCGAGGCCGGCTTCCCCGAAGCGGTGGCGCCGCTCGGCACGGCGCTGACCGAGGATCAGGTCAAGCTGATGTGGCGCATGACAGCGGAACCGATCCTGTGCTTCGACGGCGACAGCGCCGGCCAGAAGGCCGCCTTCCGCGCCATCGACACGGTTCTGCCGCACCTCAGACCCGGCCTCAGCGTGCGGTTCGCGGTCCTGCCCGACCGGCTCGATCCCGATGATCTCATCCGCCAGCAGGGCGCGGCGGCGATGGGCCGCGTTCTGGCAGCCGCCCGGCCGCTCGCCGACGTCATGTTCGAGCGCGAATGGTCGTCCGGCGACTGGTCGACGCCCGAGCGCCGCGCCCGCCTCGAGCAGCAATTGCGGGGGCTCGTCGGCCAGATCGCCGACCCGGACGTCCGCGCCCATTACGAACGCGACATCCGTCGCCGCCTCTATGACGCCTGGGGCAGCCGCCCCGCCGCGGCAACCTCCGGCGGCGCACGCCCCGGCCACTGGCAAGGGCGCTCGTCGCAGGCGGGCGGGCGGCCCGTAGCCCAGAGCGGCCGACCGCGCACCGGCGGACGCCCCGCGTTCCTCGATCCGACGCAAGCGGTGCATGCCACCGCCAGTTCCAGCCTGGTGCGCAGTAATCTGGTGGCCGGCGGCGGGTCGGCCCCCCCCTACCGCGAGGCCCTGCTGATGCGCACCCTGCTGTCGCACCCGTGGCTGATCGAGGACAACGCCGAGACGCTGGATCGCCTCACCCTGACATCCGAGCCACTGCAGCGGCTGAAAGACCACCTGCTGGGGACCTTGGCGCTCGATATTCCACTTGACAGGGATGCGCTGCGAACCCAATTGGACCGGCAGGGCGCTGGCCGGCTCGTCGAGCTAGTCGAGCGCACGATCACGCACCGTTGTGACAGGTTTGCGGATCCAGACGCCGACAGAAACGAGGCGGAGGCCGGTTGGCGCCACGCCCTCGCTCTCCACGAGAGACTGGTCGATCTGAGACGGGCCCTGGATGCAGCGGAGCGCGATTGGCAGCAGGACGCGACTGAAGCGGCGTTGGCTCGCATCTGCGAGATCCAGCGCCAAATCGCGTGCGTCGATCAGATCGAGGCCGGGGACGCGGTGCGTGGCGACGACCCGTTTGATGCGCTGCCGTCCGCCACCGGGGTGGGTCTGGCGGTCCGCAACGGACCGACGGGCACGGAACGAAGGTTGGGACCGGATCAGGGCGGTGGGGCTGCCGGTGGCGTCGACAACATACAGCGCCCGTCTGGTCGCCGTTAGAGCTTGCGCGCGGGCAGTTCGCGGCAGGCAGTCCAGTATCATCAGGGTGACCGGTTCTGCGGGGAACCGTCACCTTCGGAGCGGTTTGCAGAAAGATCGAACATGGCCAACGCAAAGACCGAGGAAGCTCCAGAGTCCACCGAACGCGACAGTCCGCTGCTCGACCTCTCCGACGCCTCGGTCAAGAAGCTGCTGAAAACGGCGAAGGCGCGCGGCTACGTCACGCTCGACGAGCTCAACGCGGTGATGCCGTCGGAGGAAGTGACCTCGGATCAGATCGAGGACGTGTACGCGATGCTCTCGGACATGGGCATCAACGTCGTCGAGACCGAGGAGGGCGAGGAGGC
>JBKBNR010000128.1:0-8071 GCA_046295315.1 Hyphomicrobiaceae bacterium | reverse complement strand
CCGCTTTCGTCCGGCGCCGGGGCCGGAACTTGCAGCCGCCGCACCACCTCGCGCTGGTACTCGCGATTGGCGCGCGCCAGCCACTCCTGCAACCAGATCAGCGCCCCGTCGAGCCGTTCCGAAACGGCGGTGCCGAGATCCGTCGCGGGCTCGCTGCGGCTGGCGGCCGGCGCCCTCTCGCCGGTGGCATCGGCGACGCGATCCGGCCGCTCGGCCGTGCGCTGCTCGCCGGCGCGCTGTTCGGCCCCGCGGGTCAGTTCACTGAACCGTTGCGACGCGGCCTCCGCCAGACGCTCGGCGCGTTCCCGGCGTTCCGCCTCTCGCGCCGCCCTTTCCCGCGCCACGTCACCGCCATCGCGTTCGAAGGCCACGACGGGCCCGCGCCCGAAGTCCGCCGGGATGGCGATGCGCACGTCGCTGCCGGGTATCGCGGGTGCATCGCCGCCGCCGGCTTGCGCCTCGATGCGATGCACGCCGGCGCCGAGCGCGCGCGCGAGGTCGAGCCGCCACTCGCCGGTGTCGCTGACCACCGTCGAGCCGAGGGCCGCATCGGCGGTGCGAAGCGTGACACGCTCGCCGGGCGTGCCGAACCCGGCGAAGCGAACCGATCCGTCGACCGCGATATCGATGCGGGCGATGGACGGACCGGCGAACCCCGGCCGGCCGCTGGTGGCGTCCGCCTCGCGCCGCGCACCGCTTGGGGCGTCGTCGGCGCGTGCCACGGTGGCTATCGTCCAACGGTCATCGTGCATGGGGGCGTGCGCCACGCTCGCCACCGCCACGATGTCGGGGATGGCGCTGCCGCCGATCAATTCGGTGACGCTGGCATCCCCCGACGTCGCGCCCGAGACCGCCCCCAAAACGGCCCCCACCATCGATCCTGCCGCCACGAAACGCACGCCGATCATCAACTGTCACCTGGCAGAAGCACACACGAAAGTTCGTTATAACAGAACACTACACCGAGACATTCATGCAAGGCTGGAGCATCGCAGCCCCAATAACCACGAAACCCGAGTTCCGCCAACCTTCGCCGACCAGTATGGATTACAACGTCGCGCCTCCCCGGCCCGGTCGCGCCGCGGTTCGGCCTTCATATCGAAATCTGGCCGCATTATGTGGTGTATCAGTCGCAGGCTCGCGTGCTAACCCCGCTGCCACCTCAACGGAAACGACACCCGATGGCCGCCAAACGTCAAAGACCAACGAGTAACAAGCGGCAGCCCAAAGCGGTGGCGAATGGCGGCGCTCGCACGCCTGAGCCGTCCGCGCCCGAGCGGAGCGTCTGCGTCTATTGCGGCTCGGGGCCCGGCGCCAAGCCGATCTATGCCGAAGCCGCGCGTCAACTCGGCCACGGCCTCGCTGCGGCGGGTATCGGCCTGGTCTACGGCGGCGGCGGCATGGGACTGATGGGCGAAGTGGCGCGCGCGACGCTCGATGGCGGCGGTCACGTCACCGGCATCATCCCGAAGTTCCTCATCGAAAAGGAGCACGCGCTGACGAACGCTTCCGAGTTGATCGTCACCGCGGATATGCACGAACGCAAGAAACTGATGTTCGACCGCTCTGACGCCTTCGTGGCGCTACCGGGCGGCATCGGCACGCTGGAAGAATTGGTCGAGCAACTGACCTGGTCGCAGATCGGGCATCATTGTAAGCCGATAGGAATCGTAAACACCGGAGGATACTGGGACAAGTTCATCGCACTTCTTCAGCACATGCGGCAGGAAGAATTCATCCGCCCCGGACTAGAGGTTGCCGTCCTAATAGACAACGATCCGTGCAATCTTGTCGATAACCTGTTGCACTGCATCAACAGGACTTCGCCATCAGCAAGCCTGTCGACATTTCGATTCTTCTAACTTTGACACGCGCGACAAAGCCGAATGGGGAAAGCATGAGCAACCAAACACGAGAATATATTGCAGGCGCAACTGTTTTTTTCTCAATGTCTTATGTTATGTTTGCAAACGCTGCAGTTCTATCATCCGTCGGCATTCCGGCAGGCGCCGTTTTTGTCGCCACATGTCTCGCCGCCGGGATTGGGTCGATAGTCGTTGGCCTTTATGGCAATACCCCTACCGCCGTCGCACCAGCAATGGGACTTAGTATTTTTTTTGCCTCGTTCGTAAAGGCGCCAGGCCTGGATTGGCACACTGCGCTGTGTACAAGCGCTCTGGCTTCGCTCGCTTTCGTTGCAGCGACGGGCTTAGGATGGCGGCGGAAGATTGCGGAGAATCTCCCCGAGTCCATAAAGATAGCATTGAGCAGCGGCATCGGGGCAATTCTTGCGAATTTTGCGATCGAAACATTTCTCACAACAAAAGGGTGTGATGTTGCCATTCAAAACATCTGCCCAAGAAAGATCGAGTGGCCCCTGTTCCAGCTGTTCTTGATTGGGTTAGCAATAATTTATATTTTTCAGGTGGTCATAAAAAATAGAGCATTGTCAATCCGCTCTCAATTTCTTTTGTTTGTTAGCTCTCTGGGCTTCCTCTGTTCTGTGGTGGTAGTCTGGTCCCTAGCAAAATTAACTGCACCAGAGACATTTGGCGCGACGATTGGTTCAGGATCGATGGTTGTGACACCGTTGAGCGGCGTCAGCCTAGCTGACTACTCGAACCCTCAAAAGTTTCCGATCCACTTAATTCTCTTTCTCTTTGTTCTCTACGTTCTGCTCTCCGATGTTGTCGGAACGGCGCTCGACGAGAAATTGTTGCCACTCAGTGCACAGGATCGCGACCGAAGGGTCGACAGCTCGCTCGCTGCCGATTCTTGGGTTGCATTCGCGAGCACAATGATAGGCACCACCCCAACCGTCAGCTACGGTGAAAACCACGTTGCACGAATGACGATTGGTGAACAGGCTCAGGGCACCCCTGATCTCTCGGGCAGAGTCGCGATTGTTGTCGGCGCTGGTTTTCTGTTGAGCCTAATTATAGGCCTATTAAGCTATTATGTTTTGGGTAGAATTCCAGTGCTGCTCCCATCCATTGTTATCGCGCCGACTTTGTTTTTCGTTGGGCTCTACATAATTGCTGAGTCGTTTGTTGATGTAGAACGCAAGCCACCCGGCACTGATAATAATCAGAGGGAAAGTCTCAGACGTCGGTACATCTATTGGATCCCAGGCGCGACGGCGGTGACACTCATGGCAGTCATGCCGATAGAAATCGCTTTGGGTCTATCAATACTGTCATATTACTTCTACGGCTTAGCCAAACAAGAAAATAATTACGAAAATATTTGGCTAATTGGGTTGGCCGTCTTGGCCTTCCTCGCTGTCGTGTTAAGCGTAATTTATCAAGTCGGCTGAGGCTCGGCACCGGAGAACAGCTTTGACACATGGTTACTGAGCGCCAACCTTCAACGTCGTTCACCACGCGGAACATCATGCCGCCGCAGTGGCGGCAGAGGAATCTGATTTGGCGCGTTAACTCCGTCGAGGGTTCCTGCTATAGGGGTCGCAGCGGCAGGGCACGCCGAGCAACCGCCGTCGCCTCTGTTCAAGCCACGTTCATAGGGCGGCGGACATTGTGGCAATCAGGCCTCGTGTGTGCGCGATGCCCCCTGCGTCGGACCTCGCGGCCCGCCGGATTGGAAACGAAGCTGAGGAAGACAACAGCTATGATCTCCGCCATGGCGCTGCGGCTAAAGGCTGCGCTCGCGCTGATACTCGCCATCGCCGTCGTGGGGTTCGCCACACCGGCGGATGCGCAACGGTTCGACACCGACGACATCGAGATTGGCGAGTTCTACGATGAACTCGAGGACTACGGCCAGTGGATTCGCCACCGCGACTTCGGCTTCGTCTGGCAGCCGGACGTGGACGACGACTGGCGCCCCTACACGCGCGGCCGCTGGATCAACACCGAGGATTACGGCTGGTACTGGGACAGCGAGGAGCCGTTCGGCTGGGCCGTCTATCACTATGGCCGCTGGGGCTGGGACGACGACCTCGGCTGGTTCTGGGTTCCGGGGCGCAAGTGGGGCCCGGCGTGGGTCGAGTGGCGCCACGACGACGACAACATCGGCTGGTTGCCTCTGCCGCCCGAAGCCGACTGGGACGACGAACGTGGTGTGCGCGTGCGAGCCAAATACTGGGAAGACGAGCGGTATGCACCGCTATGGATCTTCACCAGTCCACGGTATTTCGCGTCCGACAGCATCTACCGCCACGTCTACAGTCCGCGTGACAACTGGCGTTACGTCCGTGCGTCTCGCCGGTACGACGGCGGCTATTATCGCTGGCGCGACCGCCGCGTCTACAATTCCGGCGTCCGTGTCGACTTCTTCGACCGCTTCGGCGTCGATGTGAGACCTCGCCGCACCGAATGGACTCGCGATCGGGGCCGCCGTGGCTACGACCGCCGCAACGATAACGTCCGCATCTATCGCCCCGAGCGCCGTCGCGACTTCGACCGGACGCGCAACGAACCGCGCCGCTTCATTCCCATGGAGCAGACCTACGAGGCCGCCAAGCGTCGCCAGGAACTGCGCGGCGACCGGCCGCGCGATGGTGCGCGCGACAGGGATCGCGAACAGACGTTCGACGCCGCACGGCGACGCCAGGAGGAGCGCGGCGATCGTCCGCGCGTGCCGGACGGCTACACACGCGACATGCCGCGAGGGCAGACCTTCGACGACGCCAAGCAGCGCCAGGACATGCGACGCCGCATGGACGAGGACGCAGCCCGTCGCGCGCAGGAGCAGCGAGGCGAGCGTCCGCGCGGCGGCACGACCGGGCCAAATCGCGACCGCGATCAGTCCCTCGACGCCGGCAAGCGCCGCCAGGAGCAGCAGGACAGGGCGCAGACGTTCGAGGCCGCCAAGCGACGACAGGAGCTGCAACGCCAGCAGCAGGACCAGGAGGCTGCACGCCGCCGCCAACAGCAGCAGCAGCAGTTCCAGCCGCGCGCCCAACAGCCGCAGCAGCGCCAGCAACCGCCGAACAACGCCCAGACGTTCGAAGCGGCCAAACAGCGCCAGCAGGAGCGGGCCCAACAGCAACAGCAACAGCCGCAGACGGGAAAGGCTCCGCTCAGCAACGCGCAGACCTACGAAGCGGCAAGGCAGCGGCAGTTGCAGCGCCAGCAGCAGCAGTAGGGCTGCGGCGTCGGTGCGTCCCGCGTCTTGTCCACGACCGGGGCCCGCGTTCGACGCGGGCCCTTTTTGTCACCTGAAGCAGGGGTTTCGCTTCCGCCTGCCGTCGATGATATGACGGGGACACGCCCCCGGCGCATCGTCAAACTGTTTCACGGACCCGGCTCGCGACATGAACCACCAGCCCCCGATACTCGCCACCACCGAGGCTGCCGGCGAAGCGGCGAAGGCCGCCGCCCTCGTTGCCCGCCTCGCCCGCGGCGAGCGGCGTGCTATCGCCGCGGCGATCACCGAACTGGAGTGCCTGTCGCCCGCGGCCGTGCCGCTGCTCAAGGCGATGCAGCCGCTGCTCGGCCACGCCCTGCTCGTCGGCTTCACCGGACCGCCGGGCGCGGGCAAATCGACGCTCGTCAATGCCATCATCCGCGAACTTCGCGCCGGCGGCCGCACCGTCGGCGTCATCGCCGTCGACCCATCGAGCCCGGTTTCCGGCGGCGCCATCCTCGGCGATCGCATCCGCATGACGGCGGCGCTCGACGACGACGGCGTGTTCGTCCGCTCGCTCGCCAGCCGCGGCTACCTCGGTGGATTATCGCCGGCGGCGGTACGGATCGTCGACGCGCTCGACGCCGCACGTTTCGATGTCATCATCATCGAGACCGTCGGTACCGGCCAGAACGAGATCGACGTCGCTGAAGTGGCCGATGTGCGCGTCGTCATCTCGGCACCAGGCCTCGGCGACGACATCCAGGCGATGAAATCCGGCTTGCTCGAGATCGCTGACGTTCTGGTCGTCAACAAGGGCGATCGGGAAGGCGCGGAACGTACCTTGCAGCAACTCGTCGGCGCGCTGTCCATCCGCGTCGGGCTGGCGGCGCGTGTGCCCGTCCTCAAGACGACGGCGGTGAACGGCGATGGCGTCGCGGCGCTTGTTGCCGTCATCGACGGTATCGGAAAGCAGAAGCTCGGCGCGGGGCCGTGCGAACGCCGGCGGCGGCGGGCGCGCTATCTCATCGCCAGAGCAGCGGCGGATCTGGTCGCGGCCCGCGTGCGCGCAGGCGAAGGCACGCGGCTCGATTGCCTGGCGGACGGCGTGCTGAGCGGCGAACTGGCCGTCGGCACCGCGGCCGAGCGCCTGCTCGGTTCGTAATCCGTAGGCGCACGCCGGGGCGGTCGTCCGGTCTACTTGCGGCCTGCCTGCATCGGACGCGGGAACCCGAGAAAACGCACGCCGACGTACCACTCCTCGCGCCATACCGTTTCGCAATCGACCTCCATGCGGTCATGGCGAAGAACCAGCGTATAACGATTGGGCAGGTGGGTCATCGGAATGCCGGTGGAGCGACCCATCGGCGTCAATTCGATCTTTGCGCCGGTCGCCGACATGTCGATGACACGCGCCGGAATCAACGCCGCCATCTCAGGCGAGGTGACGTAGGCCGGCAAAACCTGGTGCTTGCGCGGCGCGCGGCGGTGCTCGGACGGCTCGGCCGGAGCGGACGGTGCCTTCACCGGCGCTGCGGCCGCCTCTTCCAGCAAATCGCTGAACTGGTCGTCGAACGTCTCGGCCGCGGGCGGCGGCGTTGGCTCGATCGTGCGTGACGGCTTGACGAAAAACGGCTCGGGCGGGGAAGCGCGTTGGGCCGGCGATGTGGTCTCGTCGCGCGGTTTCATGCGGCGGTCCCCAGCGCCACCCGTGCGGGCTACGTCAAGTCGCTTCAACCGTTCCGCGAGAAGGGCCGCCGATGCCCGTGCGCTCGTCCAACTCATGCCGCTACGTTCCCCTGCGACGCTCAGGTCGAGCGCCGTTAGTTCGTATTCCACATTAGTCGCGGCTCGTTAACGATGCGTTATGAGAGGTGGTTCAGCTCCCTATTCTGCGGCACCCTCGATCGCCGCATGTCGGGATGGCTCGGCGCCATCGCGCACCAGCTTGTAATAGATGCTGTCGAGCAGTGCTTCAAAACTCGCGTCGATGATGTTGGGTGAGACGCCGACGGTGAACCAGCGTTCGCCGGTCGCGGTATCGAGGCTTTCAACGAGCACGCGTGTCACGGCTTGCGTGCCCCCGGTCAAGATGCGCACCTTGTAATCGACCAGCTCGATGCCGGAGATGTGCTTCTGGTAGCGGCCGAGGTCCTTGCGCAGTGCATTGTCGAGAGCGTTAACCGGGCCGTTGCCCTCTGCAACCGACCACAGCGGATCGGCATCGCCGTTGACGAACACTTTGACGATGGCTTCCGATACCGTCACCAGTTCGCCCTTGGCATTGTGGCGACGCTCCACCATGACGCGGAAACTGTCGACCGAGAAGAAACGCGGAACCGTGCCGAGCGCGCGGCGTGCCATCAATTCGAACGAGGCCTGCGCCGCCTCGTAGGAATAGCCTTGCGCCTCTCGCGCCTTGACCTCGTCGAGCAAGTGACCGACGCGGGGATCGTCCTTGTCGACGTGCAGGCCGATGCGCGCGAGCGCGTCGAGCACGTTGGAGCGGCCGGCCTGCTTCGATACCAACAAACGCCGCTCGTTGCCGACGCGCTCCGGCGGGACGTGCTCGTAGGTTTCCGGCTCCTTGAGGATGGCGGAAGCGTGAATGCCGGCTTTCGTGGCGAACGCGCTTTCACCCACGTAGGGCGCATGCCGGAACGGCGCGCGGTTCAGCACTTCATCCAGCACGCGGCTGGCATGCGTGAGCCTGGCCAGGCGATCCGGCGTCACACCGGTTTCAAAACGGTCGGCGAACTCGCTTTTCAGCAGCAGTGTCGGAATGATCGAGGTGAGGTTGGCGTTGCCGCAGCGCTCGCCGAGACCGTTCAGCGTGCCCTGGATTTGGCGGCAGCCGGCGCGCACCGCGGCAAGCGTGTTGGCGACGGCGTTCTCGGTGTCGTTGTGGGTGTGGATGCCGAGGTGGCTTCCCGGGATGACGCGCGCCACGTCGGCGACGATCGCCTCGAGCTCGTGCGGCAGC
>JBKBNR010000127.1:0-8136 GCA_046295315.1 Hyphomicrobiaceae bacterium | reverse complement strand
GATCATCGGCATGTAGACGATGACGCGGTCACCCTTCTCGACGCCGATGTCGAGCAGCACGGCGGCGAGCGTCGCGACTTCATCGGTCAGTTCGGCGTAGGTGTAACTGCGCTTGGAGCCGGTGACGGGGCTGTCGTAGATGAGCGCCTTGCGATCGCCGTGACCGGCCTCGACGTGGCGATCCAGGCAGTTGTAGGCGGTGTTGCATTCGGCGCCCGGAAACCAGCGGCCGTATTGCCCGGCGTAAGGATCGAGCACTTTGTCCCAGAGCCTATACCAGGCGAGACCGCGCGCCGCCTCACCCCAGAACGCCTCCGGGTCGCTGCGCCAGGTCGCGTAGACATCGTGATAGCGGCTCGCGGGTTTCTCAGCCGTCGCGGGCGTCGTCATGGGCTTCCTCCAACCTCAACTCAGTCAGGCTTGTTGGTTGCCTCTACTGAGCATCGGCGGCGCGCGCCATGCAAGCGTCGCAAGCTAGGAGTTTCGGCTAATCAGCCTGAAGGAGCGGCCCCGCAAGTCGCACGAAAAGCCAGACGCCAGCAGGTGGTCCAGCACCTCCCGCGGGCGGACTGGCACACCCATCTACCGCGGGCGCGCCCAGGCAGTTGAACGAGGAGTAGAGGAGCTGCGCTTCAGAGAAGCAGCCAGGGAACCATCGCGGTCAAGACCAGTACGACCCAAAACCCCATGCCATCGCTAGATGCCTGTTGCATTGCAGCCTCTCCAGAACTTCGAGCGGATCTGAGTACGACAATATACTGCGTCGGCGTAATGCGAAATGCCAATTGACGGCAGGTCGGAGCAAACTCCCCAAAAAAGAACCCGGTGTCCGCATCGCGCTGGCGGGGCGACGCGCCGGCCAGCATCACCACCCGCCGCCCGTCGGCAAGTCCGTCGAGCACTCGCACCGTTTGCCGATTGTCGGCAACGTGTCGAGCCGATAGCGTAGTGTCATCCTGTCCTGATCAAGATCACAGAAAATCCGGCACACCATGGCAAGCAACGCCTACGAACAATTCCTCGACAAGAACCCCGCCAACTACCAGCCGCTGTCTCCCATCTCGATCGTCGCCCGCGCCGCTGCGGTGCATCCCGATCACATCGCTGTGGTCCACGGCGCGGCGCGGACCACCTACGCGGACTACTTCGCACGCAGTCGCCGCCTCGCCTCGGCGCTCGCCCAGCGCTATATCGGCAAGGGCGACACGGTTTCGGTGATGCTGTCGAACACCCCGCCGATGCTCGAAGCGCACGTCGGCGTGCCGATGACCGGCGCGGTGCTGCATGCCCTCAACACGCGCCTCGACGCCGTGATCATCGCTTTCCAGCTCGATCACGCCAATTCCAAGGTGCTCATCGTCGATCGCGAGTTCGCGCCCGTCATTCGCGAGGCGCTGGAGATCGCCAAGGTCAAGCCGCTGCTGATCGACTATGACGACCCGGAGTTCCCGCAGACCAACGAACGCATTTCGTATCTCGATTACGAGGAGTTCGTACAGTCCGGCGATCCCGCGTTCAAATGGCGGACGCCTGACGACGAGTGGGAGGCGATCTCGCTCAACTACACGTCCGGCACCACGGGCAATCCGAAAGGTGTCGTCTACCACCATCGCGGCGCGGCGCTCATGTGCTACGCCAACACCATCGCCACCGGCATGGGGCAGCACCCCGTTTATCTGTGGACGCTGCCGATGTTCCACTGCAATGGCTGGTGCTTCCCGTGGTCTGTCGCGACCGTCGCCGGGACGCACGTCTGCCTGCGCTGGGTGCGCGCGAAGGCCATTTACGACGCCATCGCCGACCACAGGGTGTCGCATCTGTGTGGCGCACCGATCGTGATGGCGACACTGCTCAACGCTGCCGACGAGGACAAACGCGCCTTCGATCACACGGTCGCGTTCAGCCATGCGGCGGCGCCGCCGCCCGAAGCGGTGCTGGTGCGCATGCAGGCCGCCGGTTTCAAGCTGACGCACCTCTACGGTCTCACCGAAACCTACGGCCCAGCCGTGCTCAACGAGTGGAAGAGCGCATGGGACGACCTTGCCCCGGATGCGTGGGGCGCCAAGCGTGCGCGGCAAGGTGTGCGCTACACCGCCCTCGACGATCTGGCGGTGATGGACCCCGTCACCATGCGCCCCGTGCCGGCCGACGGCGAGACGATGGGCGAGGTCATGTTCCGCGGCAATATCGTGATGAAAGGGTACCTCAAGAATCCGAAGGCGACGGACGAAGCCTTCCGGGGCGGCTGGTTCCACTCCGGCGATCTCGGCGTGCTGCACCCCGATGGCTACATCCAGCTCAAGGACCGCTCCAAGGACATCATCATCTCCGGCGGGGAAAACATCTCGTCGATCGAGGTCGAGGATGCCTTGTATCGACACAGCGCCATCGCCCACTGCGCGGTGGTGGCCAAACCGGACGAGAAATGGGGCGAGACGCCATGCGCGTTCATTGAACTGAAGCCGGGCGCGGCGGCGACATCGGACGAGATCATCGCTCACTGCCAGACCCTGCTGGCCCGCTACAAGGTGCCGCGGCATGTCGTCTTTTGCGAGGTGCCGAAAACATCGACGGGCAAGATTCAGAAGTTCCGCCTGCGTGACCTGGCGAAGGAGGTGTGAGCGGCGGGCCCCGCCACATGTTGCGCAGACGGATCGTCCTACGTCGGAACAGAACCACAGCAGCCGATCAACCAAGCTGTGAGATGGTGCGCAGGCTGATCTCGATCTGTGTTAAGCATGACTGGCGGCGTAACAATAAGCCAGTGTTCCGACGGGCCGTCCGGGCCCGCGCCGGCGAGGCGGTACGCGCGTGGAACCTCCGTCGCCGCAGCCCGTTGTGGCCGGGGGTGTCTCCGTTCTGCGGTCGGATCAGGGAGCACAGGCGCAGACCATGGTAAGCGGTTCGTCGCACGCCGAGCAGCGATCGCCGGAATGTCTGCGGCGCATCAGTAGCAATCTCGTTCGCCGCCTGCTGCGCCGACTGCACCTATCCGTGGCAATTCTTGTGGCCGTCCTCCTCATCCAGGTCACCCCAGACGGGTCGACGTCGGGCAGCGTTACCGCGAAATGCGCCTCGATCATTTTCGGCATCCCCACCGCTGAGGCAAAGGCGAGACCGAACGCCCGCCGTGCGCAGATCAGCCGACGCAACGGGGGGTGGACGACACCGAAAAAGCGCCGCGCGTTCGATATCGAGATGGCCCTGGAGCGCGCCCGTTCGCGAACGGTCCCTGCCGCAAAGGCGAAGCGACCGGACGGCCTCATCCCTGCGGCAATCCCTTCGCCGGTGACCGCCGAGGGCGCCAGAGCCGCCGAGGCCGAAGCCGCAGCGCCGATGCCGACCGCCAAGGAGATGCGCGACGCCGTCCTCGCGACGCCAGTGGAAGACCTCAAACGCGTCGGCCGCCACTTGATCGTCGGCTATCACAACGCCGGGCAACTGACGCCCTTGCTCGAGCGCGGCGCTATCGGCGGCGTATTCGTGACGGCACGCAACGCGCGCGGTCGCACCTTGGCAAAGCTCTCCGCCGAGATCGCGCAATTGCGCGCTCTGGCCGCGGCAGCGGGACAAAAGCCGTTCTGGATCTCGACCGACCAGGAAGGGGGCGGCGTATCGCGGCTGTCGCCACCCCTGCCGCGCCAGCCGTCCCTGCCGCGGCTGATCCGCGACCTCAAAACGCCGCAAGCGCGAGTTGCCGCCGTCGCCGATTTTGCGATGAAGCAAGGCCAGGCGCTGGCCGCGATCGGCGTCAATCTGAACTTTGCCCCCGTCGCCGACTTGAACCTCGATGCGCGTCACGCGCGCGACCTTCACACGCGATTGCGTCACCGCTCGGTATCCTCCGACCCGCTCATCGTCGCCGACATCGCGCGTACGTACTGCACGCACCTGCTCGCCAACGCCGTCGCCTGCACACTGAAGCACTTCCCGGGTCTCGGCCGCATTCTCGCCGACACGCACATCACAGCCGCGACGTTGAAAACACCGAGAGATGTGCTCGAAGGGTCCGACTGGGTGCCGTTTCAGCGCGTGCTCGATACGACGCCAGCATTCCTGATGGTTGGACACCCGCATCTTGCGAGCGTCGATACGGACGACGTGCGCCCCGCTTCGACGTCGCGCGCGGTGATCGACGGCGTCATTCGCAAGAGCCTCAAGTTCAACGGCGTCGTGATCACCGACGACCTCGCGATGGGCGCCATCCGACGGCGCACGGGTGGCATGCCGCGTGCCGCTGTCGAAGCCATGGCCGCGGGCGCCGATCTCATCCTCGTCGGCCTCGACGGCGATCAGATCTACCCAGTGCTCTACGCGATGCTCGAAGCAGTTCGCAAAGGTCAGGTGACTGCCGCGCAACTGCGGTCGAGCCAGGAGCGCCTGGAGCGGATGGCTGAAACGACCGAGACCTCTGGCGCCATCGCGCGTCGCGACGAGGTGGCGAACTCAGGGCCCAAAGCCAGCGAACTGGAACTGCCGGAGTTGGGGCGTTCACGACCCGCTGTGGCCAGACCCTAGGACCGGAAGGGTCCACCACGCGAACACATGGCGCAGATGAGCAACCGACGCAGCGGTCGAGTGGCGGTGCCCCCCTGCCCGGTCGCGCGGCCTCCATCGAAGGGCACGGGCCGAGAGGATTGGCTGCGCGCTTCGAGTGCCGTCGCTCCGCGTATTCCCAAACATCCGTAAAAACTACGGATCTACCGCGCCCCAAAACAGGCGCCCGCTGTCGGCGTCAAATAGCAGTCCGCTCAAACCGCCGACGAGCCTTTCAAACCCACAAACTCAAGCTGCACAGAAATTACCGCTTTCCGTGCTAATCGAGCGCCAAAAAGATTTAACGCGGAAAAATCAAAAATACGACGCCGCTGCTCTTAATAATTGAGCCGATGAAGCCCGGGAGACGCATTGCACGCCCCCGGGTGAGACTTGAATTGCATTCCTGGATCGGGCGGCCAACCACTTCGCGGTGAACGAATTATCGGAGCGAAACCACCCACCGTTCCATCAGTGCCGAACGTCGATCGACAAACGGTTGATCTGCTCTTTGAGCCTCAGCTTTTCCTGCTTCAACCGGCGGATCTCGGCGTCATCGGATCCCGGCCTCGATGCTTCCTGCTCTATCAATCTTTCGAGTGATTTGTGTTTCTCGGACAACTCTGCAATGTGTGCAGCCAAGGACATTCGAGCCCTCCGTTGATGTTTCTCGAGACTTTAAGTGTGACAGATCAGCGACGGCTTGTCCACACTTCGACGCGTTTCGTGGCACAACCGCAGAGTTGGAACGATTGTTCCCAATTCAGATACTCCGCTGGCATCGATCACCGGATCCGAATTCGATGGCGACCGCCGAGCAACATCTCCGCCCCACGCCCGCTTCCCGATCTCGACATCACAGCGCCGTGTGCAGCGTGCCGCGTCCGCCGCGCCCATCGTCGCGGCTTCCGCCACCGCGCCACAATTCGCGACACACTCGATATGCGAAGCGCGGCGGGGCCTTGCAAGACGTGGCAAAGAGGCAGATATTTCGCCCCATCAGGTGACCGGAGCGGGGCCTTGTTCGAGGGCCCGGCCGCCTCGGTGCGGCCGCATCGGGGCGCCTGACCACGACATTGACGGATTGTTGAGCGCATGCAGCGGCGAAACGACAAGGACCTTCGCGATCAGCTGGCGCTCCTGCGCGCTGAACATCGCAATCTCGACCGGGAGATTATCGCGCTGGAGGAATCCGGCAGCGCGGACCAGCTTCTCGTCAAGCGCCTGAAAAAGAAGAAGCTGGCACTGAAAGATCAGATCACGATGCTCGAGGATCAGATGTTGCCGGACATCATCGCCTGACGGACCGCCGGCCCGACATCGTCGCCCTCGGGGCGGGGACTGAGGGCCGGGGCGGCTGCGCCGTGCTTGCAATACCCCCGAGTTGTCTCTAAATCCGCGTCTTCGCGTCGATCCGCGAGTTCGTGTCGCGTCACTGACATTTGCCCCCGATCGATGCAGATCTGGCCGTCAAGCGTCAGCCCCAGAAGAAGCGCCGGTGTCATGACGCTGCTGGTCCTCCTTCAGTCTTCGACATCGGCTCGCAACCCGGCAGCAGAGTGACGCGAATGCCAGACGCGGAACACGTGAGATGAGCGCAGAGACATCGCCGAGCCCGTCACCCGTCGTCGGCATCATCATGGGCAGCCAGTCCGACTGGGCGACGATGCGCGCCGCGGCCGATGTGCTCGACGCGCTTGCCGTCGCCTACGAGGCGCGGATCGTTTCGGCCCACCGCACGCCCGACCGTCTCTACAAGTACGCCCGCGGTGCCGCGGATCGCGGCTTGAAGGTCATCATCGCCGGAGCCGGCGGTGCGGCTCACCTGCCGGGCATGACCGCATCGCTGACGGCCCTGCCGGTGCTCGGCGTTCCGGTGCATTCCAAGGCCCTATCCGGCGTCGACAGCCTCTATGCGATCGTCCAGATGCCGAAAGGCATTCCCGTCGGCACGCTGGCCATCGGAGAAGCCGGCGCCGCCAACGCCGGCCTGCTCGCGGCGAGCATCCTGGCCCTCGGCGATGCCGGGCTGGCGACCCGACTCGGCCAGTGGCGCGCGGCGCAGACCGCGGCCATCCCCGAAGCTCCGTCCGACGAGAGGCGATGACTGTGCCGGCGCACCCGCTCTCCCCCGGCTCGACCATCGGCATCCTGGGTAGCGGCCAACTCGGCCGCATGCTGGCGACGGCGGCGGCACGCCTCGGCCTCAAGTGCCACATCTATTGCGACAGCTCGGGCCCTGCGTTCGATGTCGCCGCGGCTAAAACCCTCGGATCGTTCACCGATCTCGAGCGCATCGCGGCCTTCGCGGCGAGCGTCGACGTCGTCACCTACGAGTTCGAGAACGTGCCGAAGGCAGCCGTCGAGGCGGCGGCGCGGGTTTGTCCCGTTCGCCCCGGCGTGCGCGCCATCGACGTGGCGCAGGACCGGCTCGCCGAGAAGCAGTTCATTTCCGGCGTCGGCATTCCCGTCGCGCCTTTCGCCGCGGTCGATGACGAGGCGTCGCTGGTGTCGGCGGCCGCCGTGCTCGGATTGCCCGCCATCCTCAAGACGCGCCGGCTCGGCTACGACGGCAAAGGCCAGTTACGCCTTACGAACCCTGACGATTTCAACAGCGCCATGGCCGAGATCGGCAACGTGCCGGCGATCCTCGAAGGATGGGTGCCGTTCGAGTTCGAGATCTCGGCACTCGTGGTTCGCGGTGCAACGGGCGAAATGCGCTTCTACGACGTGCCGTTGAACACGCACCGCAACGGCATTCTGCACACCTCGGCCGTCCCCGCGCCGCTGCCGGGACGCCATCGCGCCCGCGCCGTCGAGATCGCAAGCCACATCGCCCAGAAGCTCGACTACGTCGGTGTGCTGGCTGTCGAGATGTTCTATCTCGGCGAAGGACCGGGCGAACGACTGATGGTCAACGAGATCGCGCCGCGCGTCCACAACAGCGGCCATTGGACGATGGACGCTTGCCTCGTCGGCCAGTTCGAAAACCACATCCGCGCCGTTGCCGATTGGCCGCTCGGCGCCACCGACCGCCACTCCGATGCGGTGATGACCAACCTCATCGGCGCCGACGTGCACGGCTGGCACAGCTACGCCGCGACGGCCAACCTCGCGCTCCACCTCTACGGCAAGAACGAAGCGAGGCCGGGTCGGAAAATGGGGCACGTCACCGCGCTGGCGCCGAAATCGACGTGATACCAACGGATCATTCCGAGGCACGCACACCGGCGGCATGGACAACGCGGGGAAGGTTTGTTACAAGCCCGCCAGATTCTGGCGACCGCTGGGGGTGCAGGGCACCGCCGGCGCCCGCTCTCGTTCAATCCGCTTTGCCGTCAGCACAGCCGTCAATCGAGAAGGAAAGGCTCCGCGTGCAGGTTCTCGTCCGCGACAACAACGTCGATCAGGCTCTCAAGGCGCTCAAGAAGAAGATGCAGCGCGAGGGCATTTTCCGTGAGATGAAGCTCCGCAACTATTTCGAGAAGCCCTCCGAGCGCAAGGCGCGCGAGAAGGCCGAGGCTGTCCGCCGCGCCCGCAAGCTGGCGCGCAAGCGTCTGCAGCGCGAGGGGCTGCTTCCGGGCAAGCCGGCCGCCGCTC
>JBKBNR010000126.1:0-8161 GCA_046295315.1 Hyphomicrobiaceae bacterium | reverse complement strand
CGCGCGTGCTCGTGCGCGGGCTCGTGCTCGTCGAACGGCGGGCCGAGGTGCGGCAACGGCGGCGGCACATCCTCGGCGGCGACAAACGCCGGCAGCGGCGGCGGCGGTGGCGCGGCCTGGGCCTCTGGATCGGGCGGCAGCGCGATCACCTCCCGCAGACCTGCCACGGGCGCCTCCCGTGGCTCCGCGACGTCATTCGGCGGGTCGGCGGCAAGCGCGGGCGAAGCGCCGACACCCGTTTCCGCCGTGTCGGCGGTTTCTCCCGGCGCTTCGATCAGCGTCGGCGCTGATGCTTCGGTGACAGCAGGCATGTCGGCCAAATCGCCGATCTCGGCCGTCGTCGCGGCCACTTCTGCCGCCGTCGCATACGCGCCTGCGATCTCGCCGTCGACTGAACGCGGCCCAAAGACGTCGGCCGCAGGTACCCACTCGGGAAAACCGTCGCGCCAGACGTAATCGCTGGTCAGCAATTCTCCGGCGGCAAAGGCTGTCGCCAGCACAGCATCCTCGAACGGGCCGCTCTGATGCTCGCCGCGCAGCACATACCATTCAAGGGGCCGCGCAGCGGTTTCGGCGGCATCGGACGTGGCAGTGGTCATGCGGCTCTCGGGTGCTCGTGACGAAACGGTCGGGCCAGGGGCGCAGACCAACACTGCAATCCCCCCGACCCGCTCCGTTAGCACCAGATCATGCAGAAGCCGTGGCGGCGAGCGGCACAGATGCGCTGCGCGACGCCTCGCGCAGTGACTTCAGCCGGTCGGCGACCATGAACGCGATTTCCAGGCTCTGCTCGGCGTTGAGGCGCGGATCGCACAGCGTCTCGTAGCGCTTCGACAGATCGCTATCGACGATCTTGGCGGCGCCGCCTGTGCATTCGGTGACGTTCTGCCCGGTCATTTCGAGATGCACGCCCCCCGGATGCACACCTTCGCCCTGCATGACGTCGAAGAAGTGACCGATCTCGTCGCGCACGCGGCCGAGCGGGCGCGTCTTCTCGCCGGTCGTGGCCGTGATCGTGTTGCCGTGCATCGGATCGCACATCCACACGACATTGCGGCCTTCGCGCTTCACGGCACGGGCGAGCTTCGGCAGATGATCGCGCACCTTGTCGGAGCCGAAGCGGCCGATCAGCGTCAGGCGGCCGGCCTCGTTTCTCGGATCGAGCAGGTCGATGAGCTTCATCAACCCGTCGGCGTCGATCGACGGCCCGCATTTGAGGCCGATCGGGTTGTAGATGCCGCGCATGTATTCGATGTGGGCGTGGTCCGCCTGGCGCGTGCGGTCGCCGACCCACAGGAAGTGCGCAGACGTCGCGAACACGTGCCCGGTCTCCATCAGCCCGTCGCGACGCGTCAGCGCCTCCTCGAACGGCAGCAGAAGCGCCTCGTGGCTGGTGTAGAAATCGGTCGTTTGCAGGGGCCGGGTGTTCTTCTCGTCGACGCCCATGGCGCGCAGGATCTCACGCGTGCGCTCAATCTCGTTGGCCAGTTCCTCGTAATTGGCCTCGATCGGCTTGCCCTCGAGGAAGCCGAGCGCCCAGCGGTGCACGTTCTCCAGGCTGGCATAGCCGCCCTGCAGGAACGCGCGCAGGAAGTTCAACGTCGCCGCCGACTGGCGGTACGCCTGCAGCATGCGCTGCGGATCGGGAATGCGCGACTCGGGCGTGAACTCCGCGCCGTTGATGATGTCGCCGCGATAGGTCGGCAGTTCGACGCCGTCCTTTTTCTCGACCGGCGACGAACGCGGCTTGGCGAACTGCCCGGCGATGCGGCCGATCTTCACAATCGGCAGCCCGCCGGCGAACGTCATCACCAGAGCGCTCTGCAGGAAAACGCGGAAATAGCTCGAGATGTTGTCTGGCGTGTGCTCCTTGAAGCTCTCCGCGCAGTCGCCCCCCTGGAAGACGAAGCCATTACCGGCCGCCGTCTGCGCCAGCTTTTCGCGCAACCGCTCGACCTCGTTGTAGAAAACGAGCGGCGGGAACGTCGCCAGCTTGTCCTCGACCGCCGCCAGCGCCGCCGCGTCCGGGTACTCGGGCACCTGGACGATCGGCTTGTTGCGCCAGCTCGAGGGAGACCAGGGGGCCGCCATGTCACATACTCCTTGCCTGTCCGGCACCGCGAACCGCGCCGCCGGTCTTTCATGTCTCTGCCGTAACAGTTTAGCTGCGTTTTCGCCGGGCTTATAGGCCATCGTGCGCGGCCTGACCAGCAGCGAGGTCGATCGACCGGATCGGCTGGTGGCGGGAGCCTGCCTGTGGCACCCTCTCCAGCATGGCCAGTGCAGCAACGAGCCCGGAACCATCCTTCACCTTCGGCATCGAGGAGGAATACCACCTCGTCGACCTGGAAACGCGCGATCTGGCCTCCGCCCCGCCCGAACTGATGACCGCATGCGAAGACGTGCTCGGCAAGCAGGTTTCGCCAGAGTTCCTCCGCAGTCAGATCGAGATCGGCACCAAGGTCTGCTCGACGATCGCGGAGGCGCGCGCCGAACTGGTGCGGCTGCGCGGCGCCATCGCCCGGGAGGCCCGCGCCTTCGGCCTCGCCCCCATTGCCGCTTCGACGCACCCGTTCGCCCGGAAATCGAGCCTCGTGACGACACCGAAAGCACGCTATCAGGCACTGGCGCGCGATTTCGGCGGCATCGGGCGGCGTCTCGCCATCTGCGGCATGCATGTCCACGTCGCAATCGAGCACCCGGACGTGCGCATCGATCTGATGAACCAGTTGCGTTATTTCCTGCCGCACCTGCTGATGCTCTCGACCTCGTCGCCGTTCTGGGAGGGGGAGGACACGGGGCTGAAAAGCTACCGTCTTGCCATCTTCCACGAGTTGCCGCGCACCGGCCTGCCGCAGAGCTTCCAGAGCTTCGGCGAATTCCAGCGCACCATCGACATCCTCGTGCGCAACGGCGTCATCGAGGACGCCACGAAGGTGTGGTGGGACCTGCGTCCCTCGGTGCGCTTCCCGACGCTCGAGATGCGCGTCACCGACGTCTGCACGCGGCTGGACGACGCCATTGCCATCGCCGCGCTCTACGTCTCGATCGCGCGCATGCTCTATGGACTGCGGTCGGCCAACCAATCGTGGCGCAGCTACCCGGCGTTCCTGATCGAGGAAAACCGCTGGCGCGCGCAGCGCTACGGCGTCGACGAGACGCTGTTCGATTTCGGCAAGGGTGAACTCGTGTCGTTCGCGACGCTGGTCGACGAACTGATCGCACTCGTCGAGCCCGAGGCCGAGCGCATCGGCTGCGCCGCCGAAGTGCGCCACGCGCGGCGTATCGTCACCGAGGGCACCAGCGCCGACCGGCAAGTGCAGACGCTCGCCGCGGCCGAGGCCGCAGGGGCGACGCGCGAAGACGCCATGCGCGCCGTCGTCGACATGCTCATGGCGGAAACCGTCGCCGGGTGCTGAGCGCCCTTACTTCCGGTACAACTCGGTTTCGATGGTGATGCGGATTTCGTCGGATATGAGCGGAATGGATCGCGTGATGCCGAAATCGCTGCGCAGGATCTGCGTCCGCGCCGAAAAGCCCGCCGCATAGACGCCGGCATAGGTCGGGTTGACCTTCGACAGCGGATGCTCGCCCGCGAAATTCCAGACGACAGACAGCGTCACGGGGCGCGTCACGCCGTTGAACGTCAGCTCGCCCGAGACGTTCGCGGTCCGCGCCGTCGTCGCGGAAACGCTGGTGCTCTTGAACGTGATCAGCGGGTTCGCCGTCGCATCGAGGTAATCGGGCTTGCGCAAAAGCACATCGTCGAGGGCCGGAATGCCGGTGCTCATCGAGGTCAGCGGAATCGTCACGTCGATCGTGCTCTGTTCAGGGGCTTCGGCATCGAAGACGACGCTACCTTCGATTGCGTGGAACCGGCCCGACTGGCGCGACATGCCGAGGTGGTCCCAACTGAAGCGGACCTCGGTGTGCTCCTTGTCGAAGCCGTAAGTCTCACCCGCCGCCCAAGCCGCGACAGCACTCGACACGGTCAGCGAGGCGACAAGGGCAGCGCCGAGGACCATATCGGCACAGATCACTCGCAACATGTCGACACACCCCATCCACACTATCTGGCACTCGTCACCGGACCACCCGATTGTCATGTGCCAAAGGTGACGAAAACGCGACCGCGGCCCCGGATATCAACGCTCATCGCTCAGAGCCCCGCCGACATGCCGCCGTCGACCATCAGTTCGGACCCTGTGACGAAGGCCGAATCGTCACAGGCGAAGAACAGCGCCGCCCGCGCGATGTCCTCGCCCGTGCCGAAGCGGCGCATCGGCGTCTGGTCGATCAGCGCCTTGCGGATCGCCGGGTTCTTCAGCACGCGTTCGGTCAGCGCCGTCTCCACGAAGCCTGGCGACACGGTGTTCACGCGGATGTTGTAGGGCGCATACTCGACGGCGAGTGCGCGGGTGAGCGCGGCCACCGCGCCCTTGGTGGCGGAGTAGGCAGCAAGCTGGCGCAAACCCCGGTGCCCCATGATGGACGCGACGTTGATCAGCGAACCTGAACCCGACGCCTTGAGCAGCGCGAAGCCGTCGCGGGCGATACGCACGACACCGTCGAGATTGACCTCGCGGATGCGCACCCATTCCTCGTCGGTGAGATGGCGGAAATCGGCGCGCACGTTGATGCCGGCATTGTTGACGATCACGTCGGCCTTGCCGTGGCGCTGCTCGACCGAACGCAACAGCGCCGTGACATCCTGGCCGCGCGTCACGTCGACGGCGTAGGCACTCGCCGCACCGCCCTTGGCCTCAATGCCGGCGGCAGCAGCCTGGCCCGCCGCGCCATCGCAATCGGCGATCACGACATGCGCGCCGTGAGCGGCAAACACCTCGGCGATCGCCAAGCCTATGCCGCCCGCCGATCCCGTAATGATGGCAACTTTTCCGTCGAGCCGCTTCATACACCTCTCCGAAAGAAAGACTGGAGGCGCTGCCTCCAGACCTCCGCCAAAGGCCTCGGCCTTTGGAAACGAGTACGGGTCCAGGGACAAGTCCCTGGCGGGTAGCACGAGGGGCAGCGACCCTCGAACTTCACTTTCGCTTGGTGCGCATGGTCACCAGTTCCTCTGCCGCACTCGGGTGCAGCGGCATCGTCGAGTCGAACTGCGCTTTCGTGGCGCCGAGCCGCAACGCGATCGCCGCCATCTGCACAATCTCTCCCGCGTCAGGCCCGAGGACGTGGCAGCCGACGACACGGTCGCTGCCGCGATCGACGATCAGCTTCATGATCGTACGCTCCTCGCTGCCAGCGAGTGTGGCGCGCATAGGCCGGAAGCGCGCGATGTAGACATCGTAGGACGGGCAACGCTCGGCGGCGTCGTGTTCGGCCATGCCGACGGTGCCGATTTCCGGCGTCGAGAATACCGCCGTTGGAATATTCTCGTAGTCGATGTCGCGCACCTTGGCCCCGAACAGCCGGTCGGCCAGCGCATGACCGTCGCGGATCGCGACCGGCGTCAGTTGCGGCCTGTCCGTCACGTCACCGACGGCATAGATCGACGGCACGCTGGAGCGGAACTCATCGTCGACGACGACGTGACCGTTCCACCCGCATGCCACACCGGCCGCCGCGAGCCCGAGCGCCTCGACCTTCGGCCGCCGCCCGGTCGCGTACATGATGGTGTCGGCGGCCAACGTCGTTTCGTCGTCGAGCGTCGCGATGCGTTCGTCGCCCGATCGCGTCACGCCGATGATGTTGCGTTCCGTCACGATGCGGATGCCGCGCCGCGTATACGCCTCCGTGAGCCCGTCGCGCATGTCCTCGTCGAAGCCGCGCAGGATCTTGTCACCGCGATAAACGAGCGTCACCTTGCTCCCGAGCCCGGCGAAGATGCCGGCGAACTCGACGGCGATATAGCCGCCGCCGACAATGACGATCCGCTGCGGCAGTTCCGTAAGATGAAATGCCTCGTCGGACGTGATGACGTGCTCGCGCCCGTTGAGACCTGCGTCAATGTACGGACTGCCTCCCGTCGCGATCAGAATGCGCGCGGCGGAGACCTCACGTCCCGACGCAAGTCTAACCCGCGTCGCACCGACGATCTCGGCGCGCTCGTGGAAAACACCGACACCTGCATTCTGCAGTGTGTTGCGATAGAGCCCTTCGAGACGCGCGATTTCCTTATCTTTGGCCGCGATCAGTGCCGCCCAGTCGAAGCGCGGCGCATGATCGAACGTCCATCCGAATCCGCGCGCATCCGCGAAATCGTCGGCGAAGCGGCTGGCGTACACCAACAGCTTCTTCGGCACGCAGCCACGGATCACGCACGTCCCGCCGAAGCGATCGGCTTCGGCCAACGCCACGCGCGCGCCGTGTCCCGCCGCGATGCGGGCAGCGCGCACACCACCCGAGCCGCCGCCGATCACGAACAGATCGAAGTCGAACTCGCTCATCAACCAGGCTCCCACTGCCACTGAAAGCAGATTACCGCTGTGGCGCCCCCGCGCCCTGCTCGATGGCACGCAGCAAATCCGCCTGGAACTGCATCGAACGCTGTGCGATGGCCTGGCCGACTTCAGGTGTCAGAGCCTGGAACTTGCGGCCCGCCTCCGATTTCTGGAAGGCGGCGATCTGCTCGAGTTCCGCCGCCGTGAAGCGCTGCGCATAGAAGTCGACGGCAATGCGCTGCACGTCGGCCATGTAGGCGGCGACGCGCGGGCCGGTTGGCGCCAGTTCGCGGTCCATATAGGCCACGAAGCCCACGACCTTTGCCGGTTCCGTCGATTGCATGTGTTTGATCAACGCATCCTTGAGCCCCGCGACGGTCGCCTGGGCGTGCCCCTCGCCGCCCATGGCTTCCACGAGCGCGCGCGCCGCGGCAATGCGCGCGTCATCGGGCGCCGCCGGCTGTTGCGCCAGCGCGGCTGCGAGCGTCGTCGCCGTGAAACATACGACTGCGGTCATTCGAATGAATGTCATCATGGTCTTGTCCTGCGCGTCCTAGCGGGCCGGCGAGTGCGCGAGGGCACCCGCTGCAATCGATATCAGGCCAACGACTCGTCGTCGTCGTAAGAGGCTTCCATCACCTCGACGCCATCGGGGCCAGCGATGATCGCGACATCCGCAATGCCGATGAAAAGCCCATTTTCGACCACACCCGGCACCATCTTCAACGCCTCGTCGAGCATTTCGGGGTCGTCGATGACACTGTAGTGCGCATCGACGATGTAGTTGCCGCTGTCGGTCTTGTAGGGCTCGCCCGAGGGCAGCGTGCGCACGATCAGTTCGCCCTCGGCGCCGCAGTCCCGCGCCAGTTCCTCGATCAGCGACAGCGTGGCGTTGAGCCCGAACGCAATGACCTCGATCGGCAGCGGAAACTTGCCGAGCGTATCGACGAGCTTGGTATGATCGGCGATCACGACCATGCGGTCCGATGCGGTCGCGACGATCTTCTCGCGCAGCAGCGCGCCGCCGCCCCCCTTGATGAGCCGAAGCTCCGGGTCGATCTCGTCGGCGCCATCGATGGTCATGTCCAGATAAGGCTCGTCGTCGAGCGTCGTCAGCTTGATGCCGAGGCTCGCCGCCTGCGCGCGCGTCGCTTCCGATGTCGGTACGCACACGACATCGAGCCCCTCTTTCACCTTGGCGCCGAGCAGTTCGACGAAGGCCGCCGCCGTCGAGCCGGTGCCGAGTCCGAGCTTCATGCCCGGCTCGACCATCTCCAGGGCCACTGCCGCAGCCTTGCGCTTCATCTCGCTGGCGCTCATCGTCACACATCCCTTCAGCCCATCGGGCATTGCCGTACCACAGTTCGTCACTGCAAATCGTGGGCTTCAGATCCCACCCATCATCACGTACTTCATCTCGAGGAACTCCTCGATACCGTGATGCGATCCTTCACGGCCGAGGCCGCTCTCCTTGACGCCGCCGAACGGCGCCAGTTCCGTCGAGATGACACCCTCGTTGATGCCGACCATGCCGAACTCGAGCGCCTCTGCCACCCGCCACACCCGGCCGATATCGCGCGCATAGAAGTAAGCGGCAAGACCATACGGCGTCGCATTGGCGAGTTGCACGGCCTCCGCCTCGGTCTCGAAGCGAAACAGCGGCGCCACCGGACCGAACGTCTCTTCACTGGCGACGCGCATGTCGGGTGTCACATCGGTCAGAATCGTCGGCTCGTAGAAATTGCCGCCGAGCGCATGGC
>JBKBNR010000125.1:0-8207 GCA_046295315.1 Hyphomicrobiaceae bacterium | reverse complement strand
TGTGCAACATGGGCGAGGTTCACGCGGCGCGGGATGCGGGGTTTCAGAAGCAGAGCGCTGCGCGGCCCGCCAACGGGAGCCGTCGCGCGCCACCAATCGCCTGTTTCGCCGCGCTCGTCGAGGGGCAAGGGTCGCGTTGCCCCCGGTTCCGGGCAGACGGGGTCGAGCGGATCGCATTCTGTCCTCGAAGTCGCCTGGGCTCAGGTCGCCGAGCAACGGACGAGCGTGCTCATAGGCCATCGGACGATGTGCGCCGCCGGCCCTCGCCGCCGCAAGGTCCGGCTTATCGACCGACAGCGGCTGTCGCAACGACGCCTATCCGCGTGCCGAAGCGTGCAAGGCGGTGATCGTACCGTTCCAGGTGGCGGCGCCGGGTATCCGCGCCATTGCGGTGCTCTGAGACCTGCGACGCTGCTTCCCGGCCGCGCAGCGCTCGTGTGATGACCGAGACGTCCGCTGCCAACTCTTCAGCCAGGTGGGGAGGCGGACGTCTCGGTCTGAATCACACGAGTTCATTGATACTTCTCGTGTCGTTCAGATCGCGAGATACGTTCGGCGCATGCGGCGGATTGAGACGAATTTCGCGATCACGACACTCGTGAAACTTGCGGGTCTGCCGGAGCCGTCGAGCCGTCAGCGGCGGCCGTCGTGGTCGATCGTATGGCCGCCGACAAGGTGGATGCCGCGGCTTGTGGCAACAGGCGGCCGCGCCGCGCCACCCGAAGCCGTCCGCTCGATGCAGGTCACGGACGCGCCGACGAGTACGTCGACGCCTGCGACGGAGCCTGTGGCGGAGAGGGCGGCGAGATGTCATCGCCGGCGCATTGTCCACCCCGCCAGACGATCCCGGCTGCGTTGGACATTCAGGCCGTTTCTGCCGCCACCAATCGCCGAACCTTGAAAATGCTGGCGCCCCGTAGGGGACTCGAACCCCTGTTCCCAACGTGAGAGGCTGGTGTCCTAGGCCACTAGACGAACGGGACAGCGCTCCAAGGCGGCCACCTATATGTCAGCAGGTGCGCTGGATCAAGCCCATTCACACAGCCCTCTCAAGTTTGTTGCGATGGCAGATTGCGCCCGTGCCCGCGGCTGCCGCCCCGCCGACGCAGCCAACCCACCCGGCATCGAGCCGTGCGTCTGGCTGCACCCTCCAATCACGCCGCACATTCCTTGCGGGCCGCCGCTGGCGTCGGTAGGTTGCGCTCGAACGCGAGGCGCGGCGGAGCGAAGCCTCGTCGAGACGACCAACCATCAGGGAAAACCGTCACCATGTCGACGCCGAAAAGCTACTTTATAGAAGATCTCGCAGCCGGCATGGAGCAGTCGATGTCGAAGACGGTGAGCGCCGACGACATCGTCGCCTTCGCGAACGTTTCCGGTGACCGCAATCCCGTGCATCTCGATGCCGACTACGCGGCGAAGACCATGTTCAAGGAGCGCATCGCGCACGGCATGCTGTCGGCGGCATATATCTCGGCGGTGTTCGGCATGCAGTTGCCGGGGCCGGGCGCGATCTACATGTCGCAGACGCTGGCCTTCAAGGCGCCGGTGAAGATCGGTGACACCGTCGTCACCACGGTCAGGGTGGTCGAGGTCTTACCTGAGAAAAAGCGCGCCCGCTTCGAGTGCGTCTGTGCGGTCGATGGAAAGCCCGTGGTGACGGGTGAAGCCATGCTCATGGTGCCCTCGCGCGGCGCGTGATCGAATATTGAGGCGGGCGCAGCGCGTCGAGCTCGGCGCATCCCTTGCGCCGCAAACATCATCACGGAGGCGCGATGCTCGTCGTCAGGGGCGCGGATACCGTTCCCGCATCCGCAAAAGGCGCGGTGCTGGCGATCGGCAACTTCGATGGCGTGCATCGCGGTCATCAGGCGTTGCTCGCGGATGTGCGTGCGCACGCGGCGCGTCTCGGCGCGCCCGCCGGCGTCATGGTGTTCGAGCCGCACCCGCGCGAATTCTTCATGCCGGATGAACCGCATTTCCATCTGACACCGATGCCGCTGAAGCTCGCGTGCTTCGATGAACTCGGGCTCGATGTCGCGATCGTTTCGACGTTCGATGCCGCGCTGGCGTCGCTCTCCGCCAGCGATTTCATCACGCAACAACTCGTCGAGCGACTGGCACCGCGTCACGTCGTCATCGGCTACGACTTCTTCTTCGGCAAGGGCCGCACCGGCACGCCGGAGACGATGCGCGAGGCCGGCGCGCGCATGGGCTTTGGCGTCTCGGTCATCGCACCGGTCGCAGAGGGCGGCGAGGTGTTTTCCTCCACCGCTATCAGGCTGAAGCTGGCGCAAGGCGACATCGCGGGCGCCGAGCATGCTCTGGGCCGCCTGTGGCGCGTCGCCGGGGTGGTGCGGGGCGGTGCCAAGCGTGGCACCGGCCTCGGCTTCCCGACCGCCAACATCGCGCTCGATCCGGGAACCGCACTCGCCCACGGCATCTACGCGGTGTGGGCGGAAGTCGAAGGCGAGCGCCATGCGGCGGCGGCCTATCTCGGCACGCGCCCGACCTTCGACGACGGCGCTCCCGTGCTCGAGGTGTTCCTGCTCGATTTCGATGGCGATCTCTACGGCCGGGAACTTTCGGTCTCGTTCGTCGCCCACATCCGCGGTGATCGACGGTTCGACGGGGCCGAGGCGCTGAAAACGCAGATGCAGATCGATTGCGATGCGGCAAGGCGCATTCTGGCGACGGCGAGCACGGTTTCCCGCTGCGGGGGCTGAAACCCCTGCCGGTCGCCGACCCGCGCCAATTTGGCAAAAGTTTGTGCAGAACCGCCGTCGCAGTGGTCGCAGCCTGGGCGAATGTCCGCAGCGCGGGCCGCGAATTTTGTCGCTTCCGACGATGCACCGGGTGTCAATCTTCACCATGGTCTCCTACAGTCGGAGCGCATGCCGCGAACAGTCTCGCGCACCGGGCTGCGGCGAAAGCGGAGCAGATGGAAGAGCAACTCCCTCACCTGTTGGCCATCGCGATTCTGACGCTCGCGGCCGTCACCATGGGCCTTCTCATGGTACGGCTCCGGCAGCCGCCGATGGTCGGCTACATACTTGCCGGCGTGACGCTCGGGCCGACCGTGCTCGGCTTCGTGCCGCGCGCGGAAGCCGTGCCGTTGCTGGCCGAGCTCGGCGTGCTGTTTCTTCTGTTCCTCGTCGGCATGGAAATTTCGCTCAAGGCGTTCATCGCCGATCTGAGGCCCGCGGTGCTCACCGTGCTCGGTCAGCTCGCGATCGCCCTCGGGGCCATGGCGATCGCCGGCGGTTATCTCGGCTGGTCGCTGCAACAATCGATTCTGCTCGCCTTCATCGTGACGCTGTCGTCGACGGCGGTGGCGCTGAAAATTCTCGAGGACCTCGGGGAACTGAGAACCGAGCTTGGCCGCATCGTCGTCGCCATCATGATCGCGCAGGACATCGCGCTGGTGCCGATGCTCATCATGGCCGAGTCGTGGAGCGAGGGCGTCGTTTTCGCGCCGATGACGCTGGTCATCCTCGCCGCCTCCGTCGGCGGGCTCGCCTTGTTCATCGGCGTGCTGGGCCCGCGCGGAAAGCTGCACTTTCCCTTCCAGAACCAGATCCTCGGCCGCGTCGAACTGGTGACGCTGACAGCGCTCGCGGTCTGCTGTTCGGCGGCGACGCTCTCCGGCGTGCTCGGCTTCTCACCGGCTTACGGCGCATTTCTCGCCGGTCTATTCATCGGCAAGACGACCCTCCGCAGCGAAGCGATCAACGCCATGGAGCCGATACAGGGCGTTCTGATGGTGCTGTTCTTTGTCGCCATCGGGCTGCTGCTCGACGGCCAGTTCATCGTCGAAAACCTCGGCCTCGTCGTCGGCTTCGTGCTCGCCGTTCTGGTGGTGAAATCACTCGCCAACATCATCATTCTGCGGCTTGTGGGCCTGTCGTGGACAGATGCGTTCCAGGCAGGTTTGATCATCGGGCAACTGGGAGAATTCTCGTTCGTGCTCGCCGCCGTCGGGCTTGCCGCGTCCGTGCTCGATCCGGTCGGCTACAAGCTGTCGATCTCGGTGATCGTGCTGTCGCTGCTGCTGAGCCCGATATGGCTGAGCACGATCCGGCGCGTGCACGATGTGTCGGCGACCGGCGTCGAGAGCCTTAAGGTGGCACTCGTCCATGCCTATTCCGGCGAGGTGGACGAGTTGACGCGCGTCCAGGCGGCTCTGGCGCGGGGCCTGCGGGTGACGCGGCGTGTGGTCGGCCATCCAGAGTTGGTGCAGGCCTTTGCGAAGAGCGCCATCGAGGCCCGCCGCGCGCGGAGTGAGGCGCGCCGGGCCGAGGCGAGAGCATCCGGCGCGGCGCCAACCGCGGCGCCAACTCCCGCTGCGGCCAAAAAGGTGGATGCGCCACCGCCGCCCGATCAGAAGTCCGCGGTGAGCTACGATGAAGAGCGCCGTCCTGCCGAGCAGCAGCCCCGTCAGGACGGTTGACCGAGAGGATGCGAGAGGCGGTCAGCCTCTGGCGCTCTCCGGCCAGTACCTAGTTCCGGGTCCCTATTCTGCGCCTTCTCCGGGGCTGCCGATTGACGGCTGCGTTGCGCCTGGACGATCGGAGTGCGTGCGCCGGACTGCGAGTCGAGCGAGCAACGAACGCGCCTGAGCTGCATCCGCGCAGCGGATCAGGCCGCGACCGCGGCCCGGCGCGATTTTTTGCACTGCCGATTCACGTCCTCGCTGCGCCTGGACGATCGGAGTGCGGGCGCCGGACTGCGAGCCGAGCGAGCCACTCAAAAGAGCCCTTCGATCTGGCCCTGGTCGTTGACGCGGATGAAGTCGGCCGAAGGTACGCGCGGCAAGCCCGGCATGGTCATGATCTCGCCCGTCACGACGACGATGAACTCGGCACCGGCCGAAAGACGCAGTTCGCGAACCGGTACGATATGGCCGGTCGGCGCGCCGCGCAGATTCGGGTTGGTCGAGAACGAGTACTGCGTCTTGGCCATGCACACTGGCAGCTTGCCGTAACCGGCGGCCTCGAGCTCCTTGAAGCGCGCTTCGATGGCGCTGTCGCACGAGATGTCGGCGGCGCGATAGATCTCGGTGGCGATGGTCTTGACCTTGTCGCGCAGCGGCATGTCGTCCGGGTAGAGCGGCGCAAATCGCGCTTCGCCGCTGTTGGCGACCTCGACGACGTGACGGGCAAGCTCTTCGGTGCCCTTGCTGCCGTCCGCCCAGTGCGTGCAGAGGAACGCCTTGGTGCCCATGCTCTCGGCGGCTTTCATCACCTCGGCGATTTCGGCCTCGGTGTCGGTGATGAAGCGGTTGACGGCGACGATCGGCGGAACGCCGAACTTGCGCACGTTCTCGATGTGCCGCTTGAGGTTGTCGCAGCCCTTGGCGACGGCCGAGACGTTCTCGTTCTTGAGGTCGTCCTTGGCGACGCCGCCATGCATCTTGAGCGCGCGCACGGTGGCGACGATGACAGCGGCGGCCGGTTGCAGGCCGGCCTTGCGGCATTTGATGTCGAAGAATTTCTCAGCACCGAGGTCGGCACCGAAGCCGGCTTCGGTGACCACGAAATCAGCGAGCTTCAGCGCCGTCTTGGTGGCCAGCACCGAGTTGCAGCCGTGCGCAATGTTGGCGAACGGACCGCCGTGGATGAAGACCGGGTTGTTCTCCAATGTCTGCACCAGGTTCGGCATCATCGCGTCCTTCAGGAGGACGGTCATCGCGCCGTCGCCTTTGAGATCACGGGCGCGGACAGGAGCCTTGTCGCGCGTGTAGCCGACGACGATGTTGCCGAGCCGGCGCTCCAGGTCTTTGAGGTCGAGAGCGAGGCAGAGGATCGCCATGACTTCGGAAGCCACGGTGATGTCGAAGCCATCCTCGCGCGGGAAGCCGTTGGCGGTGCCGCCGAGCGAGTTGACGATGGAGCGCAGCGCGCGATCGTTCATGTCGATGACGCGCTTCCAGCCGATGCGGCGCGCGTCGAGGCCGAGCGCGTTGCCCCAATAGATATGGTTGTCGATCAGCGCCGAGAGCAGGTTGTGGGCGCTGGTGATGGCGTGGAAGTCGCCGGTGAAATGAAGGTTGATGTCCTCCATCGGCACGACCTGCGCGTAGCCGCCACCGGCCGCACCGCCCTTGACGCCGAAGCACGGACCGAGCGACGGCTCGCGCAGGCACATCATCGCCTTCTTGCCGATGCGGTTGAGGCCGTCGCCGAGACCCACCGTCGTCGTCGTCTTGCCTTCGCCTGCGGGCGTCGGATTGATCGCCGTGACGAGGATCAGCTTGCCGTCCTTCTTGTCCTTCAGGCTGTCGATGAATTCAGCCGAGATCTTGGCCTTGTAGGGGCCGTAGTTGAGCAACGAGCCGGCCGGAATGTCGACCTTGGTGGCGACCTCGGCAATGGGTTTCATCTTGGCTTCGCGCGCAATCTCGATGTCGGATTTCACGGCCATTCTGGTCTCCTCCCGCCAGTATGTCCTGGCGATGTTTTGCGTTGGCGATGTGTGGGGCGAAGGTTTGGGGCGTCGGATGGGAACTCACGACTTCGGCGGCGGCGGAGGTGAGGCCTTGTCGAGCACGTCGCCGACCTTGAGGCCGGCGGCGGCCGCGAAATCTGCCGCCGGAATCTTCTGGCCGCCGTCACCGCGCACGCGCTTGGCGAGCACCGCTCCACCGCCGGCGGCGATGGCGATGCCATCGGCCGAAATGGCGAGGATCTCGCCAGGTTTGCCGCTGCCGTCGATGCGCCGCGCGTCGTAGATGTCGAACTTGGCGCCGTTGAATGCGGTCCACGCCCCGGGCGCCGGATTGACGGCGCGAATGAGATTGTAGACATCGGCGACGGGCTGCGACCAATCGATCTCGGCCATAGCCTTCTTGAATCGGTATTCGTAAGTCGCCTTTGAATGATCCTGTGGGATCTTCGGCGCTTTGCCATCGCGCACCAGATCCAGGCTCTCCATCATCGCGTCGACTCCGAGCGGGAACAGCTTTTTGAAGTAAACGTCGCCGAGTGTCTCATCGGGACCGATGTCACATTCCTTTTGCAACAGGATCGGACCTTCGTCGAGCCCCTCGTCGGGCCAGAAGATCGTCAGGCCCGTGCGCGTTTTGCCGAAGCGAATGGGCCAGGAGATCGCCGAGGGGCCGCGATGCTCGGGCAGCAGCGACGGGTGGTACTGGAACGTGCCGTAGGTGGGTGCGTCGATCACCGCCTGCGGCACGAACAGTGTGACATACGCCATGATGCAGACGTCCGGTTTGAAGGACTGCATCAGCGCCAGCGCCTCAGGCGTCTTCCACGAGGCCGGCTGATGGATCGGCAGGCCCTTTTCCGCGGCATACGCGGCGAGTGGATCGCGCGCCTTGCCCTCCTTGTCGGGAGCCGAGAACACCGCAACGACGTTCTCTCCACGCTCGAGCAGCCTCTCGAGCACGGCCTTTCCGAAAGCCTCTTGCCCATGGACGACGATGCGCATGTCTGGTGTTCCTCCCGATGCGGAGCCTCCAGCGAGGCCCGATGTGACCTGTCTCAGACCGGAATTGCGGCTGGTGGTGGCTCGAGCGCTGTAGGGCTGAGTTTCATGATCCGGCGCTCTTGCTCATGAGGATGGTGGCGGGCGAGCCGACGAGCTCGCTGACGGCGGATAGGCGTGTCGATCGCGGATGAAGCCGGCGACGCAAAGGGCGCGTCCAACGCCCTTTGCTGATGTCATAGATCACTCGGCGGCCTGCCGCTTGACGATCTCCGTGGCGCCGGCCTCGCGAAGTTCTGCGGCTTCCTCGGGCGTGTACCCGAGCACCTGGGTGAGGATCTCGTCGGTGTGCTCGCCGAGCAGCGGCGATCGCGTCACCTCGACTGGGCTATCCGACATCTTGATCGGGCAACCGACGGAAAGGTACTTGCCGCGTGTCGGGTGATCGACCTCGACGATGGTGCCCGTGGCGCGCAACCCCTCGTCCTCGGCGATCTCCTTCATCGACAGGATCGGGCCGACCGGAATGTCGAGCGGATTGCAGATGTCCATGACCTCGAACTTGGTCTTGGTCATGGTCCAGGCTTCGATGCGCGCGAAGATCTCGTTCAGCTTGTCCAGGCGTTCGGCCGGCTTGGCGTAACCCGGTTTGGTCTTCCATTCCGGTTCGCCGATGACGTCGCACACCTTCTCCCAAACTGCGGCCTGGGTGATGAAGTAGGTGTAGGCGTTGGGGTCTGTTTCCCAACCCTTGCACTTCA
>JBKBNR010000124.1:2790-8337 GCA_046295315.1 Hyphomicrobiaceae bacterium | reverse complement strand
GATTCGCATGAAGATTGGCGTGATGTTTGGTAATCCGGAGACGACCACGGGCGGTAACGCGCTTAAATTTTATGCGTCGGTTCGGCTGGATATACGACGCATCGGTCAGATCAAGGATCGTGACGAGGTTGTCGGCAATCAGACGCGCGTCAAAGTCGTGAAGAATAAGGTCGCGCCACCCTTCAAGCAGGTCGAGTTCGATATCATGTACGGCGAGGGCATCTCTAAGGTCGGGGAACTCGTCGATCTTGGTGTGAAAGCCGGGATCATCGAGAAGTCGGGCGCTTGGATATCTTACGACGGCCAGCGGATCGGGCAGGGTCGAGAGAATGCGAAGTCCTTTCTCAAAGAAAATGTCGAGGTTGCGATCAAGCTGGAGAGCGCGATCCGGCAGAATGCGGGGTTGATCGTCGATAAAATGCTGGCCTCCCCAGATGACGACATGGGGGAGTTAGGCGACGAGGGGCAGTCTGAAGGTCATGAGGATGATCTCCCCAAGTCACGCACAAAGCGGTGACGTAGGCTACGCCCGCGGAGTTCGCAAGCCGATCAAAGCGGGGCCAAAGTCGACGGAACCTTGTAATCAAGGAGTACGGTCGGGGCAGGGTCATCTGCTGCGGCCGAATGGGCGGCCCAGCTCGGCGAGGTCAGCGAAGTGCCGCTCGATGAGATTAGCCGAGGTGGCGCGGGTTGCTGACATCCAGCCGACTGGAGCTTTGCCTTAGTCGGTACGGCCCTCTTGGTCGCGTGCACAAGCGTCGGCAACAGCCTTGAGGCGGAACGAGCGGGACACGGCGTGGCCGTTGCGGCGGATGCGGACGCGCCATTAGCCGGAGGGCCGTTTTTCGATGGTTGCCACAGCGGAACTCCTTAGGAGAACGTGGACATGAACCGGATTCACGGCAATTGCTGCGTGGACACGGCGGTTTGCGTGTCCCATCCGTGGCCAATGGAGCTGCGGGAAGGTGATGGTTCGTGGACACACCTGAAGAAGCGCCGAGGACACGTGCTTCAAGTGGTCCCTGAGGCGACAAAGGAAAGCGGTGCAAATCCAATCACATAGATTTTCGGTGGCCCCGATGATGGATTGGACGGACCGGCACTGCCGCGTCTTCCACCGCCAACTGACGCGCCACGCGCTTCTTTATACGGAGATGGTGACGGCGGACGCGGTAATTCACGGCAACCGGGAGCGGTTGATCGGCTTTTCGCCGGCGGAGCAGCCCGTGGCGCTGCAACTCGGCGGCTCGGACCCGGCGAAGCTCGCCGCTGCGGCCGCCATCGGCGCCGAGGCGGGTTACGTCGAGATCAACCTCAATGTCGGTTGCCCGTCGGACCGCGTGCAGGAGGGGCGTTTCGGGGCCTGCCTGATGGCCGAACCGCGTCTGGTGGCTGCATGCATCGCGGCCATGCGCGGGGCCGTCGCTGTTCCCGTGACTGTGAAATGCCGCATCGGCATCGACGACCAGGACAGCGAGCGCGACTTTGCCGCGTTCATCGAGCGCGTCGCAGGCGACGGTGGCTGTCAGACATTCGTCGTCCATGCGCGCAAGGCGTGGTTGAACGGATTGTCGCCGAGGGAAAATCGCGAGGTGCCGCCGCTCGAGCATGCGCGGGTCTACCGGCTGAAGGACGCGCGCCCGGACCTTACGGTGGTCATCAACGGCGGTATCGTGTCGCTCGACGAAGCGCAAGCCCATCTCCGGTATGTCGATGGCGTCATGCTGGGCCGCGCCGCATACCAGACCCCCTATATCCTCGCCGAAGTCGACCGGCGCATCTTTGGTGACGCGACGTGCAGCCCGACGACACGCGCCGCCGTCGTCCAGGCCATGCTGCCTTACATTGCGCAGCACCTGGACGCAGGCGGGCGACTGAACAACACCACGCGGCACATGCTCGGGCTTTATCACGGGCAACCGCGCGGACGCCTGTTTCGCCGTCTTCTGAGCGAGAGGGGGGGCGGCGCGGCGGCCGGTACCGCGCCGCTGGAAGAGGCGCTGCGGGTCGTCGAGGGCGTCGGGGTGGGATTTTCCTCCGCGGCGCAATGAACGCCCCAGGCGCAGAAAGGCCGTCCAACCGAGGGCAGACAGGAGGGTTCGGACACTATTCGTCGTGCAATCATTTGATCCTGCCGTCGCGGACGCAAGTCGAGCGCGGATCGGACGACAAGCAGCCCCCGGTCGCTGTCGAGACACGTGAACCTGAAGGATCGTATCACGTCGCACTTGGCGCTGTGTGAGACGACCGATCTGGTCGATGCTGAGCGCGTCGCGCGCGACGCGCGATAACGGGCACGACGATCGCGGCTTCGTCGATGTGCTCAGGCAGGTGTGAAGTGCGCCTCACTTTGCCTCGGAGTCGATGGCCTCGGCCATCCTCTCCTTCGCGATGCGTGGCGCGGGCAGGCCGGCGAGGCTGCGGCAGCGCAAGCGGGCCCAGGAGCCATGCGGATCGGGCAGAACCGTCTGGCGGATCGCCGTGACCGCGCTGTGCGGCTTCAGAGTGTCGGCGACGACTTCGAGATGACCAGGGCCGCCGGCACTCGCGCCGGGCTCCCGCGGCTGCCTCGGATGCCCTGCGTCCGAGGGGCCGGTGCGGAGGCACGGTCGGCTCCGGCCGAGAGATGAGACCACCACAGGGCCTCGGCCAGAGCCTGACCGTTCCGATCGAGGGCATTTCTGTGACCGGCTGGGTCTGCAATCGAGATCACGGCGGGTGCGGCGAGGTTCACGGTGGGCCTTCTCTCCACACCCGGTCGATCGACACGACGCGCGCCCCGCATTCGCAATCGTCGCGGCGAGCAGGGCCGTCGCGATCAGGTTCGCTGGCGCGGATGGCTGTGGTGGGCCGGCTCTGCGGTTGGCGCCATCCAGGACCTCGATGGCCGTTCAGGCAGCTTGCGACGGAGGAAACCGTTTGCCGACGCGCAGCAACGCACCTTTGGAGCAGCAACACGGCCGAGCGACAGGTATCGGCTTCACTCGGATGGAGCTGCAACGGCATGTGCTGCAAGATTTGCCTCCGGATCGAAGATCCCTTCAGACACTTACGTGTTTGCGATAGACGCTGTCGGGATCGAGATCTGTGCGCGGGCCGTTTTTCGTAGGCTCCAGCCCGCCCGTCCACCTCTTCCTCAACCCGAAGAAAACATGCCGTGCAGGCCGACGCGCTCGGCTTCCAGCGTGGCCAGAAGGCCCATGATGGTGCATTCCGGGCCGGCTTCTGCGGTGTCGCCACGGCGGATCGGCCGGTGGCGTTCGAACGCTGGCGAGGGGCGCGCGTCGGGCGTGACAAGGGCCACCAGTTCGATCTGTTCGGTTCTGGTTCGGCGGCATGTCGTTGTCTTGGGCGCGATGCCGAGCTTGGCGAGCGCTCGCCGACGGTCGAATGCCTCGGCTGGCAAGGCGAAGGCATCTCGGTGGTCGTCGACCATGTCGCATAGCTTGTCGAGGTGCTTGCGCAAGGCTACTGGTGGATCGATGCCTTCGGCGGGTGCACGCGCGGCGAGGCGGTACTGGTGCAGCCGGTGTGCGAAGCCGTCGCGGCGGCGGGGGTGCGCGTTCTCCGCCGGTGCGCTTCGCGCATCCGACCAGATCGTGGTACCGGGGGGCGCGGCGCACCGCAGTTTTGCGGCGTTCGTCGCGAGGACGTTCGATGTCGGCGATGGCCCGGCGGGCGGCAACGACCACGAGCAGCAGCGAGGCCACGCCGGCATCGGTGCGGCCGACGGAAGGAGCGAGGACGAATGACGAAAACGGTTCTTGGCATCGTCGGCGGTAGCGGCCTCTACGACATCCCCGGACTCGCGCATGCGCGCTGGGTCAAAGTCGAGAGCCCGTGGGGCGACGTCTCCGACGACATCCTGCACGCCGAAATCGACGGGTTGCCGATCCGCTTCCTGCCCCGTCACGGGCGCGGCCATCGCGTCTCACCGACACATATCGACTTTCGCGCCAACATCGACGCGCTGAAGCGCACCGGCGTCACCGACCTCGTGTCGATCTCGGCCTGCGGCTCGCTGAGAGAGCACTATCCGCCGGGTCACTTCGTCATCCCCGACCAGTTCATCGACCGCACCTTCGCGCGTGAAAAATCGTTCTTCGGCACAGGCTGCGTGGCGCACGTCGCGATGGCCGATCCGGTCAGCCCGCTGCTGACGGACGCCTGTTTCGCGGCGGCGAAGGCGGTCGGCATCGAGGTGTCGAAGGGCGGAACCTATCTGGTCATGGAAGGCCCGCAGTTCTCGACGCGCGCCGAATCGATGCTCTATCGCTCGTGGGGCTGCGATGTCATCGGCATGACCAACATGCCGGAAGCCAAGCTCGCTCGTGAAGCCGAGATTTGCTACGCGACCGTCGCCATGGTGACGGATTTCGATTGCTGGCACGAGGACCACACCGATGTCGACGTGGCCGCCATCATTCGCGTCATGACCGGCAACACGGCCAAGGCGCAGCGCCTGGTGCTCGAGTTGGCGCGCAACTTCCCGAAAGACCACCCCGCCTGTCCGCTCGGTTCTGATCGCGCTCTCGACGTTGCCATCATCACCCGTCCCGAAGCCCGCGATCCCGCGCTGCTCGCCAAGCTCGATGCCGTCGCCGGGCGCGTCCTCGGCAAGGCCTGATCCGAGGCCATACTCGTCGGCGGCGCGGCCGAGGCTCAGTTGGTCAATCGCAGCGACGTCGCTTCGGTCGCGATCTTGTTGAGGGCGTCCTTCAGCGTCTTGTCGTCGCCGGCGTAGAAGAAGTGCCGCTCTGTCGAGGCGCAGCCGCGCAACAGGTCGTAAACCTGCGTGCCGGGGCCGGCCCGCCCCTTTTTGCCGCATGAGGCAAGCTGACCGCCCTTGCGGCAGGTCAAGCGCGAATCGTCGGTGCTGCATCAATCTGGCACCCGTTTCGATGGCATGGACGGCCGTGTCCGGCTGCATGCGGCACAACAGACGATTGCGACTCCCGTCACCGAACCAGGTGCCGCCGAAGCCCAGACTGGGCGCCGAGCGACGTGCGGATCATCCGCGGAGGCATGACATGGACGTTACAACCTTGATCGAGACCTGGGGCGACGGCGCCGTTCTGGCGATGGCCGGTCTCGGCGTCGGCCTTCTGTTCGGCGCCCTCGCCCAGCGCAGCAAGTTCTGCTTCCGCGCCGCCGCCATCGAGACGGCGCGCGGCGCGTTCGGTTCGCGGCTGGCGATCTGGCTGATCGCGTTCGCGACCGCCATTGCGGTGACGCAGGGACTGATCGCGGCGGGTTGGCTGAACGTGGCGGAGGCTCGCCAGATCGCCGGGCAGGGGTCGATCTCGGGGGCGCTGATCGGCGGCCTGATGTTCGGGGTCGGCATGATCATGGCACGCGGCTGCGCCAGCCGTCTGCTGGTACTGTCGGCGACCGGAAATCTCAGGGCGCTGATCTCCGGTCTCATCCTGACGCTCGTCGCGCAGGCTTCGCTGCGCGGCGCGCTGTCGCCGGCGCGCGAGGCGGGCGGCAACTGGTGGGTGGTGCCGGCCGGGGGCCGCCGCGCTGTGCTCGCCGCGCGCGGTGGCG
>JBKBNR010000124.1:0-2780 GCA_046295315.1 Hyphomicrobiaceae bacterium | reverse complement strand
TGCTGGAACGATGATCGGCGCGGCGCTGCTCGCCGCCGGCATCTGGCTGGCGCATCGTCATGCGGTCGGCATCTGGAGCCGCGCCGGCGCATTCGGTGTCGGCGTGATGATCGCGGCAGCGTGGCTCGCGACGTTCACCATCGCGCAGCACTCGTTCGATCCGGTGGCGATCAAAAGCATCAGCTTCACCGGCCCGTCCGCCGATACGTTGATGGGCCTCATCAATGCGCCGTCGATCCCGCTCGGCTTCGACGTCGGGCTGATCCCGGGGGTGTTCGCCGGATCGTTCTTCGCCTCGGTGCTGGCTCGTGAGTTCAAGCTCGAGGGGTATCATGGCGGCTCCAGCATGGCGCGGTACATCATCGGCGCGACGCTGATGGGTTTCGGGTCGATGCTGGCTGGCGGCTGCGCGGTTGGCGCCGCCGTCACGGGCGTGTCGGTCTTCGCGATCACCGGCTTCATTGCGCTCGTTGCGATGTGGGTCGGTGCAGCGGTGACGGATCGTCTGCTCGATCGAGAGCCGGCGGCGGCGCCTGCCGCGACCGGACAATCGCCGTCCCACGGCCACGGTCTGCGGTCGCTGATGACCCGGTGAGGAACCCGCATCGCGGCCGAGGCCATGATTTGCGAAGCGTTGCGCCGCCTCACCACAGATCGAGTCGGCGTAACATGGCCTTTCCGATTTCGGCGCGGCGGGGCAACTCGGCGGCGCCTGTCATGTCGATGTTGAGGGCGAAGCTGTCGATGCGTCCGCCCCTGTCGACCCATCCGGTCCACCAGCCGACATCCGGTGCGCAAGCGGTGCACCAGCCGGTCTTGAGGTGAAGCGTCGCCGCACCCGGCATCTCGACCAGCGCCATGCGGCGGACGATCGCCTGGCTCGCCTGAGATAGAGGCAGTTCGCCGAGGCCGAGGGCGGCGAGAAATCCGGCCTGCTCGATAGCGCTGATGCGCAACGGGCCGTCGAGCCAGAAGCGATCGACCGTGTCGCCGACGGCGCCATTGCCGTAGCCGAGCCGGTCGAGCCAAGCCTCGTAGGTCGCGGGGCCGATGCGGCGTGCGACCTGCTGAAACACCGGCACGCTGGAGACGGCGAAGGCCTCTCCGAACGTGAGGTCTTGTTGCCAGGCGGGGAAAGGCTGCGCGCTGCCGTCCCAACGGAAAACCTCGTGCTCGTCGCGGACGGCGCCGGTCTCGAGCGCGATCAGCGCGTTGGCGAACTTGAAGGTCGAGGCCGGAATGAAGCGTTCCGCCGCGCGGACGCCGTTGGCCAGGGTCAGCCGGTCGGTCGCGGTGTCGAGGTGCGCGAAGCAGCCGGAAATTCCCGCTTCGCGCAGGACGGCGTCGAGATCGTGGTTCGCGGTGGCGGCGGCACGAAATGGAACCGCGGCGAGGAGCGCCACGACTCCACCACCGGTGAGCAGGCGACGGCGGGTGATACATGCGGGCGCGCTCATCGGCTCTCCCGTCGGCCCGCGATCACGACGTGCGAATTCGGTAGGTGGCACCGAGTGTGTGGGCCTCGCCGGGCCCCAGCGTCACGACATCGTCGGCGGCATTCGCCGTCTCGACGCAGACCATGCGGCGGTAGCCGTCGGGCCCCATGTCGCCGAGGCGCTCGGACTTGGCGATCCACGGGTTCCATACGACTGCGCTGCGGCTGCCGCGGGCCGTGATCGCGATGCGGCGCGCGTTGGCGCTGTCGACGATTTCGATGCAATCGGGCGTATCGAGGTAGATGCGATCGACCTCGCCGTCGAAGCGCACCGGACCCTGCTGCGTGTGGCGCGTCCAATTCTGGAGCGTGTCGATATACGTGCAACCATCGAGACCCGTGACTTCCGTCGCGGCGATGCTGCCGACCGCAAAATAGGTGTGCAGGGCCTGCCCGAGGACGAACGGCGCGGTTCCGGTGTTGAGGGTCTCGAGGTCGAGAGATAGCTGGTCGCGCGACAGTTTGAACGTCAGTTCGGCGCGTGCCGGATGTGGCCACAGATCATGGTGCTCTTCGGTGACCTGGAACGCGAAAGTGATCGACACGTCGCTCGGCGTCGGCTTGGTTCTCAGCACCTGCCACGGCGTGCCGCGAACGAACCCGTGCGCCGGCCGCCCGCGTTTCTCCGGATCGGCACCGAACCAGGGCCAGCAGACGGGCGCGCCGCCGCGCAACGATTTACCTGGCGCGGGCTTGGCGTCGGGCGACAGCCAGATGGCGTCGTCCTGCCCCTCGGGCTGCCAGCTCAGCAATTGCGCTCCGGCAAGCGCGATGACGGCGCGTGCGCCGCGTTTGTTCAACTCGACGGCGGGGCCGACGTCGCTGGTGGTGAATTTGATCTGTACCCCGTAGCCGTGCGTGGCCTGCAGGGACTTCAGGTCGGGAAGCGTGTCACCGTGCATTCTGACTCTGTGGCGTCGTTGGTGTTGAGACTGAGGCTTTCGAGACTGAGGGGGTGAGACTGAGCGGAGCCGACGCCAGCGTGTCGCAGCGCAAGCGAGGATTCGCGACAACGAGCACGAACCGCGTTGCGGACGCCGGCCACCGCCGTCATCCCGAGAGCGCGCCGAAGAATACCCAGAAATCTCAGTTGGGGAAGTGGATCAGGATTTGCGCTTTCACCAGCCACGGGAAATACGTCTGCAACAGGTGGCCGGCGCCCCACAGCAGGCCGCCGAGCAGCAGCAGCGCCGGTATGGCGGCAAAGACGGCCTTGATGAAGAACGTCATCAGATGGAAGAACGGCACGTCGAGCCGCGTCACGGCCGCGGGCAGCGCGGCCTCG
>JBKBNR010000123.1:0-8351 GCA_046295315.1 Hyphomicrobiaceae bacterium | reverse complement strand
GAACGTTCGCCGCCTGGAGCCGCCACCCATGTCCCCCCGCCTCTTGCCACTCGCTCTTCTGGCGCTGATCGCACTGCCGGCCAGTGCCAGCGCCGATCTGAAACTGTGCAACTCGACGGAAGCGCGGGTCGGCGTCGCCATCGGCTACCAGGACAGGGACGGCTGGGCGACCGAGGGCTGGTGGAACATCGCGTCGCAAACTTGCGAGACACTGCTCAAGGGCCCGGTGCCGAGCCGCTTCATCTATGTCCACGCGGTCGACTACGACCGCGGCGGCGAATGGGTCGGACGCAACTTCATGTGCACCGCCGACAAGTCGTTCGCGATCCGGGGTGTGCAGGATTGCCCAAATCGCGGTTATAAGCGCTCGGGCTTCTTCGAGGTCGATACCGGAGACGCCAAGGACTGGACGATCAGACTTACGGATCCGGACGATCGGGGGAGCAGACGGGATGCGACGCAATAGACGGGTAAAACTAATCGCCACACTCGGGCCGGCGTCGTCGCCGCCGGAGATGATGGAGCGCCTGTTTCTCGCCGGCGTCGACGTCTTCCGCATCAACATGAGCCACGCCTCGCACGATCTGGCGCGCAAGCTGATGTTCGACGTGCGCTCGGTGGCAAAGAAATACGGCTGCCCGATCGGCGTCCTCGCCGACCTGCAGGGTCCGAAGTTCCGCCTGGGCGCCTTCGCCGGCGAGCGCGTCAACGTGCCAGAAAAGTCGATCTTCCATTTCGACCGCGACGAGAGCGCCGGCAACGCCAACCGCGTGTTCCTGCCGCATCCGCAGATCTTCGAGGGCGTCGAGCCCGGCCACACGCTGCTGCTCGACGACGGTAAGCTGCGCATGCGCGTGGTCGAAGCCCGCGACGACCGCATCTCGGCCGAGGTCGTGGTCGGCGGCATGCTGGCGAGCCGCAAGGGCATCAGTCTGCCCGACACGCTGCTGCGCATCTCGCCGCTGACCGAGAAAGATCACGCCGATCTCGGTTGCGCGCTCGATCTCGGCGCCGACTGGATCGCGCTGTCGTTCGTGCAGCGCGGCGACGACGTGCTGGAGGCGCGCAAGCTCGTCACCAACGGCGCCGCGATCATGGTGAAGATCGAGAAGCCTTCCGCCATCGACGATCTCGACGCCATCATCGCGGCGGCCGACGGTTTCATGGTGGCGCGCGGCGACCTCGGCGTCGAACTGCCGGTCGAGCGCGTGCCGGGTCTGCAGAAGCGCATCACGCAAGCCTCGCGCGCGGCGGGCAAGCCGGTCGTCGTCGCAACGCAGATGCTCGAAAGCATGATCACGGCACCCGTGCCGACGCGCGCCGAGGTGTCCGACGTCGCCACCGCCGTGTTCGACGGCGCCGACGCGGTCATGCTGTCGGCGGAATCGGCCGTCGGTCAGTTCCCCGTCGAAGCCATCCAGATGATGGACCGTATCGCCATTCAGGTCGAAAGCGATCCCAACTACGCGAGCATCCTGCACGCCACCCGCGTCATGCCGCAGCCGACCGCGCACGACGCCATCGCTGCCGCCGCCCACGCCATCGCCGATACGGTGAAGCTCGCCGCCATCGTCTGCTTCACCGCCACCGGCTCGACGGCGTTGCGCGTCGCGCGCGAACGTCCGGGCCTGCCGGTGATCGGCCTGACCCCGGTCCACGCCACCGCCCAGCGATTAGCCCTCGTCTGGGGCATCCACGCCATCCTGACGAGTGATCCCGACAAGCTGTCCGACATGGTGCGCAAGGCCTGCAAGCTCGCCTTCGACAACGGTTTCGTCAGAGCCGGGGAAGGCATTCTTATCACCGCCGGCGTGCCGCTCGGCTCACCCGGCACCACCAACATGATCCGCATCGCCTACGTCGACGACGCTGGAAACCCCGTCGGCGGCGGCTGACGGCAATCGTCGCGAAGACTGGCATCGCGCGTGCACCTTCTCCCGACAGGGCGTTCCGTTTCGAGACATACCGTTTCGAGACGGCCGCCGAATGGAGCGGTTGACACCGATGCCAAGCAAATCCGTCATGACACTGGACGACATTCTCACCCCGTCACGCAACAACTTCGGTGCCATACGGGTGGCGCTGGCGCTCGCCGTCGTCATCTCACACAGTTTCTATCTGGTAAGTGGCCTTGCGTTGGTGACCGAGCCCGTCCATGCCTGGACCGGCTACACGCTCGGCCAGCATGCGGTGCAGTTGTTCTTCGTCCTCAGCGGCATTCTGGTGGCGCAGAGCCTCGTGCGCGGCGGCCTGCCCGCTTACGCAAAGGCGCGCGCACTGCGCATCCTCCCCGGCCTCGTCGTCTGCGTGCTCATCACCGCGCTGGTGCTCGGGCCACTGGTCTCCAGCACGCCTGGCGCGCAGTATTTCGCGGACGGCGCGTTGTATCGCTACATCCTCGACACCGTGTCACTGAAGACAGGCATGGCGCCGCTGCCCGGCGTGTTCGACGAGAACCCCGCGGCGGGTGTCGTCAACTCGTCGCTGTGGACTCTGAAGTACGAGGTGATCTGCTACGTACTGCTCGGTGTGATCGGCGCGCTGGCGCTCCGGTCCGGCGTCGCGCGGGCGGCTGGGTGGACAGCGCTCGCGGTGTTCGTCGTCGTCGCGCTCTATGACCGCCCGGCGCTAGTCGAGGGCAACACGGCACTCGATCAGGTCCAATATTTCGCGCTGTTCTTCGGCACTGGCGTGCTCGCCTACGCGCTGCGCCGCCATATCCCGTTGCATGCCGGCGGCGTCGCGTTGGCGTTCGCCTTGCTGGCGCTGACCAACAAGACGGCGTTCGCCGAATTCGGCCACGCGCTCGGCCTCGGCTACGCGATGCTCTGGCTCGGCTCACTCGAGGCGGGGCGCGTCCGCGCCTTCACCAACGACAACGACTTTTCTTATGGCGTCTACATCTACGGCGTGCCGGTCGGCCAGACGTTGCTGGTCGTCTGGCCAACGATACCGGTTGCAGCGCTGATCTTTGCGACCGCTACAATTTCACTGGTGCTGGCCGCCGTCTCATGGCGGCTCGTGGAGCGCCCTGCCCTGGCGCTGCGCCACCGGTCCGCGGGCCGGCTGGCGAACCGCGCCGCCACCACTGCCGAGGGCCCGGTCACGCGGCTCATCGACGCCGGAACCCAGCCGATCGCGCGCCGCGCACCGCGCATCAAAGCGTAGCGGCCCGCACACGTCTCGCGTCGGAAAGGGACAAGACGGCAAGCGATGGCGAAGCCGTCAGATGCCCTGCCCCTCGACCTCGCGCTCCAGTTCGTCGAGGGCTTCCGCCGCACCTTCCCAGTGCGGATGGATGGTGCTGAGCCGACGGTACGCCTCCAGCGCCGCCCTGCGTTCGCCGCTCTCACGCATCACTTGAGCTAGTCCGTCGAGCGCCTTGAAGTGGCTCGGCTCCAGCGACAGGGCGCGGCGCAGGGCCGAAACGGCGCCCGTCAAATCCTGCTTCAGATAAGCGACCAGCGCGCGACGGTTCCACCCTTCGGCATAGCCCGGCGCCATCTCGACGATGGCGTCGGACAACTGTTCCGCCAGGTCGAGCCGCTGCTCGGTGACGGCTTTCAGCACCCGCTCCATGAGAACGTCGACAGTATCACTGCCGGTGAAGAGCCACAGTCGCTCGATCGCCAAGACCAGCGGCGCAGCCTCCTCCGCCGAGCCCGCCGTGGCGAGGTGCGCGTAGAGATCGTCCAGCATGCGGCGGCGCTGCGCGGGCGTGTCAGGCGCATTGGTTTGCTTCCACGCGGCAGTGTTACTGCCCGCGGCTTCCTTGCCGACCGCAGCCCGACCCTCCCCCGCCTTTCCAGCTGGCGCGCCCGGCTGCGGAATGACGTTGCCTTGGGGCGGGTCAGCAGGCACGGGCCGGCCTTCGGAGCGCGGCTCTGGCGCCCGGCCCCAGGACGGCAATTCGCGCGACCGCGGCGCCGGCTCTGCGCCGGGCGCTGGTGGCGCGGCGGATTGCGCGACCGCAGCGGTCGCACCGATAACCGCCAAAACCATCACTGCCGGCGCCGCCGACGTGCGGCGACGAACGTGCGATGTCGACGCGAGGAGTTGGGGAATTGGCGTTCGCTGGTTCATGGAGCGAGCATAGATTTGGCGGCAGTGGCCGTCAAAGCCACGCCGCCTGAAATCTTTGTAATCTCGCAGATCGCCATGTCGGCGAAAGCGCCCCAGAGCGCGGGCTCAGCCCTGACGAGCTTTGAACTTACGCTGCGTCTTATTGATGATGTAGACGCGGCCCTTGCGGCGCACCAGACGGTTGTCGCGATGACGACCGCGGAGCGACTTGAGCGAATTTCTGACCTTCATAGCCGTCACCGATCGATTGCTGGCTGGAAACACCGCCTGGGCGACCCGGGGAAACCCTAGGTCCAGCGCCGCTTCACGCCTGTTGGAAAGACGCGCGAACCTAGTCGTAGCGCCGTAGCATGTCAACGCGTCCACGCCGCCACATCGACCGGAGGCTGCCCGACCCGATGTGCCAAGCCGGCCCTACACACGGGCTTGGCGCCTGGACAGGTCATCGACGACCACGCTCCATCACGCATTCCATCGCGCGTTCCGCGATGGTGGGCACTAGAGGGATCGAACCTCTGACCCCTACCATGTCAAGGTAGTGCTCTACCGCTGAGCTAAGTGCCCGGTCTCGTCGAAACCACGTTCCGGAGGCGACCGTATATCGGCATTGCGACGCGAGAGCAAGCCGGTTCTCTCGCCGAGCCGATTGCCGTTCCGGTCACCGCGTCAGGCCGCGAGGATCCGCTCCACTTCGCGCACCAGATCCTTGAGATGGAACGGCTTCGACAGCACCTTCGTCTCGCGGCGGCTGGCCAACTCACTGTTGAGAACGACGGCAGCGAAGCCCGTGATGAACATGATTTTAAGTTCCGGATCGAGTTCGCTGGCCTTGCGCGCCAGTTCGATGCCATCCATGTGCGGCATGACGATATCGGTCAGCAGCAGCGTGAACGGCTCTTGCTTCAGTTGCTCGTAGGCGTCGAGGCCGTTGGCGAAGCTCGCGACATCGAACCCGGCACGCTGAAGCGCGCGCTCCAGGAAGCCGCGCATGGAATCATCGTCCTCGGCGAGCAGAATGCGACGCATGGGCAGTTGAGACGGCTTTACGGTCATGATGGCGCGACGCTCTCTGTTTTGAACGCAACTGAAACACTTGGCGAGGTGGCCGAACGAATCTGGCGCGAGGATGGTAAACGGAGGGTGAAGTGTGGCCATGCCTGCCGAAATTCTTCGGCGACGTGAAATGGCGTACCGTGCGGGCAGCCACCGGCGGCGCAGCAGCCGGCATCCTCACAGGCCTCGCGCAAGCCACCGCATCGACATCCTCGCCGACAACTGGCAAACTATGGCACGGTGCATGAACCCGCGTGCGCGCTGCGACCTGTTGCGATCGGCCCGACGATGCCAGCCCGAGAGTTGAACGCCATTGCCGCCGAACTGGCGCCGCCGTTCGTCGTCGCCGAGCCGGCGCGGCTGGACGTGCCGTTCGTGTTCTGCTCGCCGCATTCGGGCCGCGTCTATCCGCGACACTTCCTCGAGCAGTCCCGCCTCGATGCCCTGACGTTGCGACGCTCGGAGGATTGCTACGTCGACGACCTGTTCGCCGCCGTACCGGCGCTCGGCGCGCCGTTGATCGCCGCCCGCTTTCCGCGCGCCTTTCTCGACGTCAACCGGGAGCCTTATGAACTCGATCCGCAACTGATCCGCGAGAAGTTGCCACAGTTCGCCAATGCCCATTCCGCGCGTGTGGTCGGCGGGCTCGGCACGATCGCGCGGATCGTCGCCGATGGCGAGAGTATCTACCGTGCGCCACTGCCGCTGGATGCCGCGCTGGCGCGGATCGAAGGGTTGTACAAGCCGTTCCATGCGGAACTGCAACGGCTGATGCAGCGAACCGCCGACCGTTTCGGCTACGCGGTGCTGGTCGATTGCCATTCGATGCCGTCGGCCGGCATGTCGCGCGGCGTGCTGGCACGACCGGATTTCGTCCTCGGCGATCGTTTCGGAGCGTCGTGCGACACGCGGCTATCCATGTTCGTGCGTGACCATCTCTCGAGCGCGGGTTACGAGGTGCACATGAACCGCCCCTACGCCGGCGGGTTCATCACCGAACACTACGGACGCCCGTCTCGCGGCTGGCACGCGTTGCAGATCGAGATCAATCGCGGACTCTATGTCAACGAAATGACTCTGATGAAGACCAACGGCTTCGCGATCTTGGCGGCGGCGTTGACGGAGCTGGCGGCGGCGATGTTCGCAGCCTTGCCTGCGCGCCTTGCGCCGCGCGCCGCGGCCGAGTGAGGCGGGTCGCGAGGTAAGGCAGTCCAACGCCGACGGGAACCGGAGCCCGGAAAAGAAAAGAGGCCGTTCGGAAACCGAACGGCCCAAGTCTAGGGAGGAAACGCCCAAGGAGGGCTGCGACGGGCGAGCGGCGCTCACCGATGTCGCACCGCAATAACTAAGGGTGCGGCGCACAAAGGGCAACTGCATTTTTTGCAGAGCTGCATTTCCCGCCAGGCGCAGCTCGTGCCACCCCTTGACACTCAGCCGTCATGCGGCGCCTCAGCACCATGATTTGTAAAGCTTTTTTTATGATGGCTTTTTCCGACAACCAGAGGAGCCGGAGGCGCCGAAAGCATTGCGGCGACTGCGAAGGCGAGGCAGAACCTACCTGAACGGGCGGGAACCTTGCCATTCGAACCGACCCAGACAAGAAAAAAAGGCCGTTCGGTTTGCGAACGGCCCAAGTCTAGGGAGGAAACGCCCAAGGTGGGCAGTGAGACCGCCGGTGAAGCAATCCCACATTTTCGATGTTGGGCCGCTTCGGTCGAACGCGCAATCGGACAAAAGAGCACCTCAAGAAAATATGATGCGGTGCGATGCAGCGATGACACACGATTGCAGATGGTCGCGACATTGCCACCTCAGGATGAATCCGCTGATGTGTCGTGGTCGGACGTTCCGTGGTGCGCCGCGGGTTCTGAGCCGACCGGCACCGACGCCGCATCGACAGGCCGTTGAAATCGAGGCAAATGTTGCGGCCGTCTCCGCCGATGAGGATCGACACCCGTGGCCAAGTCGCAAACGCCGTCCTCCCCTGCACTGCCGGGCAGGACTGTCGCCTTCAAAACACTTCTCCAGGCCGCCCATACCCTTGCGGACAAATCCGGCCCGCTGATCCTCAAGCACTTCCGCCGCGCAATGACGGTGGAAAACAAGCAGGCCGGCGGCTTCGATCCCGTGACGGCAGCCGATCGAGGCGCAGAAAAGCTGATCGCAGCCGAGTTGGCGCGCCGATTTCCCGACCACGGACTGATCGGCGAGGAATTCGGCTCGGTGCGAGCCGAGGCGCGGTACCGCTGGGTGATCGATCCGATCGACGGCACGCGCTCCTTCATCATCGGCACGCCGATGTGGGGCACCCTGATCGGCCTGCTCGACGGCGGCCGCGCGGCCCTCGGCGTGCTCGACCAACCCTACACCGGCGAGCGGTTCTGGTCGGCCGAGCGCGCGTCCTACATGCGCAGTGTCGGCGGCAGAACACGCAAACTCTCGACGCGTGCCTGCCCGCAGATCGGCGAGGCCATCGTCGCCACCACTCACCCGGACCTTTTCGCGGCCGGATACGAAGCGGAAAGTTTCGCCAAGTTGAAGTCCGCCGCGCGGATGACGCGCTTTGGCGGCGACTGCTACTCCTACGGCATGCTCGCCGCGGGGCTCGTCGATGTGGTGATGGAAGCCGGGCTCAAGAGCCACGACATCGTCGCCATCATTCCGATCATCGAGCGGGCCGGCGGCCGTGTCACGACGTGGGACGGCGAACCGGCGACCTCTGGCGGCAATGTGCTCGCATGTGGCGATGCCAAGCTGCACGACAAAGTGCTGCGCATGATCCGCCGCTGATGCGGGCTGCCGCCCCGGCACGGCGATGGGCCGCCACTCAAGCGGCGAGCTCACTGACGCCGAGATAGGCGTCGAATGCGGCCCAGAACCGTTGCCGCACCGGATCGGCCTCCTGCATGATCTCGTGCAACGCCCCTGGCAGCAGCAGGTGGCTGCCGATCTTCAGCCGCACGCCCATTTCCTCGATGGCGCGCGTCGCGACGATTCGATCCTGACCGGCGGCCAGCAAAAGGATCGGCACGCGAACGCGGCCCGGGAAATCCGGGTCGGCCAACTCGCCGATCTTGGCGTACGCCGCGCGCAGCCAGCCGACCGTGGGCGAGCCGAGGCCGAGATCGGGTGCCGCCTCCAGCACCGCGCGCGTGCGCATCCAGCGCTCCTGATCGCTGGTCAGGGCGTTCTCCTCGAAGCCGCCGAGTTCCGTC
>JBKBNR010000122.1:0-8362 GCA_046295315.1 Hyphomicrobiaceae bacterium | reverse complement strand
AACGCGAAGGCGCGCGTGCCTCGGACGATCAGGCTCTTTTCGTGAGAGGCTGATTCACGTCCTCGGCGAACGCGAAGGCGCGCGCGCCTCGGACGATCAGGCTCTTTTCGTGAGAGGCTGATTCACGTCCTCGGCGAACGCGAAGGCGCGCGCGCCTCGGACGATCAGGCTCTCAGTGCCGACTTCAGCGCCGCGTCGGCTTCGAGAAACGCCGCGACCTCGGGCGGCGGCGGTGGACTTTCAGCACTGACGCCGATCTCACGCATCAGCCGCGCGATTTCGACGAAGTGGCGCGACGTGCGATCATAAAGTCCGCCCTTGAACAGGGCCTGCGCCGCGACGTGGCCGTCATTCGGGCCACCGTCGATCACGAACGTCTGTTGCATGACGACGCTGGCCCGGTCCCAAGCGACAAGGCGCGTTTCCAGCCGGAACTTCTGCCAGAGCCGCAACTCGCGGCGGAAGCGGATTTTCACGGCGCTGGCGATCGGCGTCCAGCCGTGGGCGATGACGGCGCGGAACAATCCGCTCCCCACCATGATGTCGAGGCGGCCGAGATCCATCATCGTCAGATAGCGGCCGTTGTTGAGGTGCAGGCTGGTGTCGAGGTCGGTCGGCAGCACGCGAAACGTCAGCCGCGACACGCCATCGGGAAGCGCGATTGCCGGGCGCCAGCGTGCGGTGAGCAGATACCAGAAGAGACGCAGCCAGAGGTTCATCGCTCGCGTTCCTGTTCGAGGATCGCGGGAACTTGGACCCGGTTGACGGTTACGTCAATCGGGGCGGTTCACCCGTCGAGCGTTTTCGACACGATCTCGTAGACGTCGCGCGACAGCTCCTTTGCGCCGGCCACCTTCGAAAGGGCCTTGCGCGCCATTTTCCGCCGTCCCACTTCCAGCGATCGCCAGCTTCGGAAGCAGTTGAGCAGGCGGGCCGCCACCTGCGGGTTGAATTTGTCGATAGCCAGCACCTGCTCGGCGACGAATGTGTAGCCGGTGCCGTCTGAACGATTGAACTGACGCGGGTTCTGTGTTGCGAAGTTGGCGATCAGCGCGCGCACCTTGTTCGGCGTCGTCAGAGAGAACTGCGGGTGAGCGGTCAGGGCCCGCACGGTTTCGATCGTGTCGTTGCGCGGCGACATGGCCTGTGCGGCGAACCAGGTGTCGATGACGAGATGATCGTGTTTCCAACGATCGTAGAAGCACCGCACCGCCCGGTCGCGCGCAGGCCCCTCGACGCCGGCGAGCAGCACCAGCGCGTGGGCTTCGTCGGTCATGTTCGTCGCCGTCTCAAGGTGCTTCGACGCCAGCGCGATGTCTTTCGCCTCGCCGCGCGCGGTCAGGATCGTCAGCGCGGCGTTGCGCAAGGCGCGCCGCCCGGCGCTCGCGGCATCGGGCGAAAACGGCCCCTTGTCGGTCATTTCGCGATAGAGGCCGGTGAGTTCCGCCGCCAGTGTTTCGGCGATGACGCGCGACAACTGCCGGTGGGCCTTGAAGATCAGCTCCGGGTCGACATCGCGGCTGATGACGCGGGCGATGTCCGACTGGGTCGGCAACTTCAGCATCTCGGCGCGGAAAGCCGGCTCGAGCGACGTATCGAGGAGCGATGCGCGCAGCGCCTTCGCATAGGCGGCGCCGCGTGCCGTCCGCTTGCCGGCGGCGAGCGACGCCACGATCTGCAGCAGGGTGCGCGTCGCATAGGCGTTGCCCGCCTGCCAGCGGTTGAACAGATCGCTGTCGTTGGCCATCAGGAATTCGAGATCGCGGGTCTCGATATCCATCGTCATGTTCACCGGCGCCGAGAAAGACCTCAGGAGCGACGGCACGGGACGCGATGTCAAACCGGTGAAGCGAAAGCTGTGCCGGCGCTTGCGGACATGCAGCACGCCATCGCCGAGCGGCTCAGCTTCGCCGTCGAGGGCCAGGGGCAGGTCGCGGCCGTCTCGGCCGACGAGGCCGATGCGCACGGGGATGTGCAGCGGCTTCTTCTTGGCTTCGCCGGGCGTCGGCGGCAGCACCTGCTCGACGTCGAGCGTCGCCGATCGCGCGCGCGCATCGTAGGCGAACGAGCAAACCAGTTCCGGTGTGCCGGCCTGACTGTACCAGATCGCGAACTGGTCGAGGTCGCGGCCTGAGGAGTCCGCAAAACAGGCGAGGAACTGCTCGACGGTGGCGGCCTCGCCGTCGTGGCGCTCGAAGTAGAGATCCATGCCGCGGCGGAACGCGTCGGCGCCGACGATGGTGCGCAGCATCCGCACCAGTTCGGCGCCTTTTTCGTAGACGGTCGCGGTATAGAAGTTGTTGATCTCGATATAGGACGACGGTCGAACGGGGTGCGCCAGCGGGCCTGCGTCCTCGGGAAACTGGTGCGCGCGGAGCTGGCGCACGTCGGCGATGCGCTGCACGGTCCGCGAGCGCTCGTCGCCCGAGAACTCTTGATCCCGGAAGACGGTCAGTCCTTCCTTGAGGCAGAGCTGGAACCAGTCGCGGCAGGTGATGCGGTTGCCGGTCCAGTTGTGGAAATACTCGTGCGCAACGACGCTCTCGATGGCCTCGAACATGGTGTCGGTGGCGGTTTCGGCGGAGGCCAGGATGAGCCGGTCGTTGAAGATGTTGAGCCCCTTGTTCTCCATCGCGCCGAGATTGAAATCACCGACGGCGACGATGTTGAACACGTCGAGATCGTAAGCGCGGCCGAAGCGTTCTTCATCCCAGCGCATGGAGCGCTTGAGGCTGTCCATCGCCCATGCGGCGCGCGGCTCGAGCCCCGGCTCGACATAGATCGTCAGATCGACGTCGCGGCCGGACATGGTCGTGAACTTCGACGCGATCGAACCGAACCGACCGCCGACGAGGGCGAACAGATAGCAGGGCTTGGGGTGCGGATCATGCCAGACGGCATAATGGCGCTTGCCGCGCGCCAACGTGCCGCGCTCGACCGGGTTTCCGTTCGAAAGCAACACGGGAGCGTCCTCGATGTCGGCCTCGATGCGCACCTTGTAGGTCGCGAGTACGTCGGGGCGGTCGAGAAAATAGGTGATGCGGCGGAACCCCTGCGCCTCGCATTGGGTACAGTATACACCGCGTGATCGATACAAGCCTTGCAGCGCCTTGTTGGCGTCGGGATCGACGTAGGTCACGGTTTCGATGACGAAGGGCTCGGCCGGCGGCGACGTGATCGTCAGCGCCGCATCGGTGAGATCGTAGTCCGTGCCGAGCAGCAGGTCGCGTCCGTCGAGGCGGATCTGGTCGAGTTCGAGGTGTTCGCCGTCGAGCGTCAGGACGGCGCCGGGGGACGTGCCAGCGTTCGGCCGCATCTCGAGCCGCGCCGCAACACGGGTGCGCTGTGCGTCGAGCGCCACGTCGAGAGCCACCCGGTCGATCAGGTAGGCCGGTGGTTTGTACTGATCGAGACGGATCGGACGCGGCGTCTTGGTCTTCATCGTGTCAATTCCTGTCCCTGGGGTTCCGCCAGCGGGCCCTCGTCGATTTTCACCAATTGTGCGTTGCCAACAGCGGTTCTGCTCCCCGGCGCCGGCGCGCACGCCCCTCTACCACGACCGGGTGCTCTACCACGACCGGGTGCGGGCGGCGCCCGGCGTTTCCTTAACATGGAAAAGCCGCCGTCCGGACCGCTGTTGCCAGCAATGGTTTCGTAGGGTCCCACCGGCATATGTCGGCGGCGCATTTTTTGCGGGAACTGGCGACGGGTCGTGTGCGTAGTGTTCGTTGTAGCGTCGAGTGAGCGCGGCCCTTTTGCGAGCACGCTGGTGGAATGGCGCCGGCGTTGCGGTCCCCCTTCATTTCCGGTCGAGGTCGTCCGCGTGTATGATCGCAAGAGGCCAGAGTACGCTCGTCGTGGTACGCGAAACGGGACTCCATGAAAAAGTCGATCCTGACGCTGATCCTAACGCTGACGCTGTTCGGCCTCGCTGCCGCAGCAACATGGCTGGCGAAGCCGGACCTGGTGCATCAGGCGCTGGCGCGTATCCAGGCTTCGCCGCCAGACCGTACGGCAGCAACGGGGACGAAACCTTCGTCAGCCGCCGACGCCGGCCGGGCGGGTGGCAAGACCGGCGGCCAGTCTGGTAGCGGCGGGCGCGCGACCGTGGTCGAGACGGCCGCGGCGCGCTCGCTTCGCGCGTCGATCGACATCGAGGCGGTCGGGTCGCTGCGATCCGACGAATCAGTGCGCATCGCGCCGGAGATCGCCGGGCGCATTTCCGAGATCGTCTTCGAAGAAGGCAAACCCGTCCGCAAGGGCGACATCCTGGTGAAACTCGACGACAGCCTGGCGCGCGCCGAACTCGCGCAGGCGCAGGCACGTCTCGATCTGGCGGCCGCCAACAACGAGCGGGCCCGCGCCCTGTCGCGCAGCGGCAACGTCACGGAGCGCTCGCGCGACGAAGCCGTGAGTACATTCCAGACGGCGAGAGCAGAGCGGGAGCTGGCCGAGACGCGTCTCGCCAAGCATGTGCTGCTCGCGCCCTTCGATGGCATCGTCGGCGTGCGCGGCGTGTCGACGGGCGCCTTCGTCGCCGTCGGCACCGAGATCGTCAACCTCGAGAAAATTGATGCCCTGAAGGTCGACTTCAAGGTTCCCGAGGTGCATCTGCGCGATGTTCGCGTTGGGCAGCCGTTCACGCTGCTTGTCGATGCCTATCCGACCCGCACCTTCGAAGGTGAGGTCTATGCCAGCGATCCGATGGTCGACGTCAACGGTCGCGCGCTGAGCGTGCGCGGGCGCATCGCCAACCGCGACGGGTTGCTGCGTCCGGGGCTGTTTGCCCGCATCCGGCTGAAGGGGTTGACGGCGAGCGAGGTGGTGCAGGTGCCGGAGGCGGCGGTTCTGCCGCGCGGGGGGGAAAGCTTCCTGTTCACGGTCGAAGGAGACGGCACCGCGCGCGAGCGCCGGGTGCGGCTCGGCACGCGGCGCGACGGCGAAGTAGAAATCCTGGACGGCTTAACCTTGCCGGCGATCATCGTCGTCGCGGGGCAGCAACGTTTGAGGACGGGTGACCGGGTCGAAGTGCTGCCGTCGTCGGTGCCGCCCCCCGAACCGTCGAGCAACGGCACACCGGGCCTCGGCGACGCGGCGCTGGGCGGGAGCGGCTGATGGGGTGGATCGAGTTCTGCATCCGCCGGCCGGTGTTCTCGACCGTCCTCAGCCTCATCATCACGCTGCTCGGCGTCGTCGCGTTCGACCGGCTGACGGTGCGCCAGTATCCCAACGTCGACGAGCCGACCGTTTCCGTCACCACGACGTATCCGGGGGCTTCGGCGACGATCGTCGAGTCGCAGATCACGCAGGTCTTGGAAGGCTCGATCGCCGGGATCGCCGGCATCAACGTGCTGGAATCGGCGAGCCGCTCGGAATCGAGCCGCGTCACCGTGCGTTTCAACTCCGATATCGACCCCGACGTCGGGGCGAGCGACGTGCGCGACCGCGTTTCGCGGGTCCGGGGGCGGCTGCCGGTCGAAGTGACGGAGCCGGTCATCGCCAAGGTCGAAGCTGATGCCCAGCCGATCATGGCGCTGGTGTTCACCAGTCCACGCATGACGGCGCTCGAGATCACCGATTACGTCAACCGCTTCGTCGTCGACCGGCTGAAGAACCTCAACGGCGTCGCCGACGTGACGATCTTCGGCGAGCGGCGATTGGCGATGCGCATCTGGGTCGATCGCGCGCGTCTCGCGGCCTACGATCTGACGGTGCAGGACATCGAGGCGGCGCTGCGCTCGCAGAACGCCGAAATACCGTCAGGCCGAATCGAAAGCGTCGACCGCGAGTTCTCCGTTCTGTCGCGCACCGGACTTTCGACGCCGGAGCAGTTCGCCAACATCGTCGTCAAGCTGGCCAACGGTCACCAGGTGAAGCTCGGCGAGGTGGCGCGCGTCGAGATCGGCGCCAGCGACGAGCGGCGCACCAGCACCTTCGACGGTCAGCCGGCCATCGCGGTCGGCGTCGTGAGGCAGTCGACTGCCAACCCACTCGACGTTTCGGGCGCCGTGCGCCGCACGCTGCCGGCGATCAACGCCGGATTGCCCGAAGGCCTGGCCGTCGACGTGGTGTTCGACGACACGCTGTTCATCGAACGCTCCATCGCCGCCGTCTATGCGACGATGCTCGAGGCGGTGGTGCTGGTGGCGTTGGTCATTCTCGTCTTCTTGCGTTCGTTCCGCGCCGCGCTGATCCCGATCATTACGATACCCGTCTCGCTGATCGCGACGTTCACGCTGATGCTGGCGTTCGGCTTCACGCTCAACATCCTCACCCTTCTCGCCATGGTTCTCGCCATCGGCCTCGTCGTCGACGACGCCATCGTGGTGATGGAGAACATCTATCGCCATATCGAGGAGGGTTTGACGCCGGTCGCCGCCGCCATCAAGGGAACCCGGGAAATCGGCTTCGCCGTCGTCGCCATGACATTGACGCTCGCGGCGGTGTTCGCGCCGATCGCCTTCGCGCCGGGCAAGACGGGCCGGCTGTTCCTCGAGTTCGCGCTGACCCTGGCTGGCGCCGTCGTGGTCTCCGGCTTCGTCGCCCTGACGCTGACACCGATGATGTCCTCGCTGTTGCTGCGCCACACCACGGACGAGGGACGCATCGCCGGGTTCCTGGAGCGTATGTTCAAGGGGCTGGAGCGGGGCTATCGCGCCCTTCTCGGCTCGGCCCTGAATGGCCGGGCGATGGTTGTCCTGGCGGCCGCCGCCGTCAGTGCGTCGTGCGTTCTGCTGTACGCCCAGCTTCCCTCCGAACTCGCCCCGCGCGAGGATCAGGGTATCTTGCGCATCCGCGGCACGGCGCCCGAAGGCGCGACGGTGGCCTATACGAAGCGATACGCGGATCAAATCGACGAGATTGCCGCCGGCATCCCCGAGGTGCGCACGCGGTTGACCATCGCCGGCACCCCCGACGTGACGCAGTCGCTGGTGGTGGCGCCGCTGACCAACTGGACGGAACGCCAACGCTCGCAGCAGCAGATCACCGACGCGATCAACCCGCAATTGCGTCGGGTCGCCGGTGTGCAGGCCGTCGTGCAGACACCGGGCGCGTTCGGATATCGCGGCGCCGGCCGGCCGGTCGAGTTCGTGATCCAGTCACCCGCGACCTACGAGGAACTCGACCGGTTCGCCGAGAAACTGCTCGCACGCGCCCGCGAGAATCCGGGTCTGCAATCGCTCGACACCGATCTCAAGCTCAACTCTCCCGAGTTGCGCGTCACGATCGACCGGGCGAAGGTCGCCGACCTCGGCCTCGACGTCGCCAATGTCGGACGGACACTCGAAACGATGCTCGGCGGGCGACAGGTGACCCGTTTCGAGCGCGACGGCCGGCAGTACGATGTCATCGTGCAGTTGGCCGCGATCGACCGCGCGGCGCCCGATGCACTCGCCACCATTTTCCTGCGCACGCCGCGCGGCGATATGGTGCAACTGGCAAATCTGGTCACGATCGAGGAGGCGGTCGCGCCGCGCGAATTGAAGCGCTTCAATCAGTTGCGGGCGGTGAAGATCCTGGCCAACCTCTCACCCGGCTACAGCGTCGGGGAAGCGCTCGCGTTTCTCGAGGAAGCGACGCGCGAACTGCTGCCCGAGACGGTGCAGACCGATGTCGCCGGGCAGAGCCGCGACTATCGCGAATCCGCCGATAGTCTGGCGCTCGTGTTCGTGCTCGCGCTGGCGTTCATCTATCTGGTGCTCGCCGCCCAGTTCGAGAGTTTTCGCGACCCGCTGATCATCATGCTCAGCGTGCCCCTGTCGATCGCAGGCGCGCTCCTGGCCCTGTGGCTGACGAGTGGATCACTGAACGTCTACTCGCAAATCGGCCTCGTGACGCTGATCGGGCTCATCACCAAGCACGGCATCCTGATCGTCGAGTTCGCCAATCAGCGCCAGATTGCCGGCGCCGATCGCCGCGCCGCTGTCGTCGACGCGTCGGTGCTGCGCCTGCGTCCGATCCTGATGACCGCCGCGACCATGGTGCTCGGCGCGCTGCCGCTGGCGCTTGCCACGGGTGCGGGCGCGGAAGCGCGCCAGCAGATCGGCTGGGTCATCGTCGGCGGCATGACGGTCGGCACGCTGTTGACGCTGTTCGTGGTGCCGGTCGTCTACAGCTACATCGGCCAGCGTCATACCGAGAAGGCGGCCGAGGTGGCCGCCGCGGCAGCGCACAAGTCCTGATCGTGGAGCGGAGCGGGTCGGTGGGGGCAGCGTGCTGCAGCCCGACGGCCCGAATGCACCGCTGCGTCTCTGAATTGCGGCGCGCGGGATCGCCACGGTATCGCCCGTTTCACGGTCTGCTAAATGGGACGCAGCACAACGTGGCGCGCGCCACGGCGGGCCGCTCCGCCCGGGGGGAT
>JBKBNR010000121.1:0-8374 GCA_046295315.1 Hyphomicrobiaceae bacterium | reverse complement strand
AGGCGACGCGACGCATCACGATTGAGGCGTTGGTGCCACCGAAGCCGAACGAGTTCGACAGAACGGTGTTTATCTCACGCGGCTTCGCGGTGTGCGGGACGAGGTCGATGGCGGTTTCGACCGACGGATTGTCGAGATTGAGCGTCGGCGGGGCGATCTGATCGCGCATGGCGAGAAGCGAGAAAATGGCTTCCACCGCGCCAGCGGCACCGAGCAGGTGGCCGATCGCCGATTTGGTCGACGACATGGACAGCCTCCCGGCCGTGTTGCCGAACAATCGCTCGACGGCGCCGAGTTCGATCTCGTCGCCCATGGGGGTCGAAGTCCCGTGGGCGTTGATGTAGTCGATGTCGCCAGTCGAAATCCTGGCGCTCTTCAGCGCCGCACGCATGCAGCGGTAGGCGCCGTCGCCGTTCTCGGCCGGAGCGGTGATGTGATACGCATCACCCGACATGCCATATCCGATCACCTCACCGTAGATCTTGGCACCGCGTGCCTTGGCGTGCTCGAGCGATTCGAGCACGACGACGCCCGCGCCCTCGCCCATCACGAACCCGTCGCGATCCTTGTCATAGGGCCGCGATGCCTTGCTCGGGTTGTCGTTGAAACCGGTGGAGAGAGCGCGGCAGGCGATGAAGCCGGCCATGCCGATGCGGCAGATGGGGCTTTCGGTGCCGCCAGCCACCATCACCTCGGCATCGCCCAGCGCCACCAGGCGCGCGGCATCGCCGATGGCGTGCGTACCCGTCGCGCACGCGGTCACGACCGCGTGGTTCGGACCCTTGAGCCCGTGCCTGATCGAAACATAGCCGGCCGCGAGATTGATCAGGCGGCCCGGAATGAAGAACGGCGAGATGCGCCGCGGGCCTTTATCTTTCAGCAGGATCGACGTATCGGCAATCCCGGACAGCCCACCGATGCCCGAGCCGATGAGCACGCCGGTGCTCTCCTGCTTCTCGATCGTGTCGGCGACGAACCCGGAGTCCTTCATCGCCTGTTCGGCGGCAGCGACGGCGTAGATGATGAAGTCGTCGACCTTGCGCTGTTCTTTCGGCTCCATCCAGTCGTCGCCGTCGAACTTGCCATCGGCGAGGGAACCGCGCGGCACAAAACTGGCGATCTGGCACGAGAGGTCCGACGCGTCGAACTCCTCGATCCGGCGCGCTCCGCTCTCGCCGTCGAGCAGGCGCTTCCAGGACGCTTCCACGCCGCAGCCGAGTGGCGTAACGAGACCGAGACCTGTGACGACGACGCGGCGCATGTGTTTTACGTCAACCTCGAAATGTCGATGGCGAAGCCGCCATCATGTCCAATATCGGCCAGCGCAAGCCCCGGTCCGCAAGCTGACCCGCACGCTGACCTCACCTGCTCGATCGCCACCTGCCCGATGGGGCGCGCCGGATCGGGCGCGGTCGGCGTGTTGCCTGTTCGGGCGCGGTGGCAGGCCCACCACCTGAGAGGTGATCCGCAGCGCAACCAAGCGGGCGCCGCGGATCGCAAATCGAGAGCGCCGGTATCGCGCAGCGGTCAGGCCGCCGTGGCGTTCTTCTCGAGGAATTTCACCGCGTCGCCGACGGTGAGGATGTGTTCCGCCGCGTCGTCCGGGATCTCGCAACCGAACTCTTCCTCGAAAGCCATGACGAGTTCGACCGTATCCAGGCTGTCAGCGCCGAGGTCGTCGATGAAGCTGGCGTTTTCGCTGACCTTCTCGGCTTCCACACCCAAGTGCTCGATTACAATCTTCTTCACGCGCTCAGCCACGTCGCTCATCGTATTTCCTCGCATTCTTGAAACTGGTGATCGGGTTGGTCGTAGATTCACACAATGAACCGCCGCCATTCTATCGCTGCATTGATGCCGGAGCATCTCAACAGCGAGGTTCGACGCGGCAACCTCGTGGACGGCACGTAGATCGGCCTGCTCTCCAGCCGGTACACCACTCGAGAGATTCGTGGCACCGGCCAGCCCATCGAAAGCGCGGCTTTTCCCCAGCTTCCGCAGGCCCAAACCGACTGGCTCGTTAACACACTTCAGGTGCGTTGACCAGCGCCGCCACATGGCGGCGCCGGGCCGTGCGTAGCGTCATAGTGCCCTTGGGAAGCAGAATGTTGTGACGACGAGTTCACCTGCTACATGATGCAAAAATCAGATCATCGCCATGCCGCCGTTGACGTGCATCGTCTGTCCGGTGACGTAGCGGGCTTCGGTGCTGGCCAGGAACAGGGCGGCGGCCGCGATGTCGTCCGGCGTTCCGAAAATGCCAGCCGGTATGTTTTTCTTGATTTCCGTCGTCAGCTTTTCGTCGAGCACGTCGGTCATCGCCGTCTGGATGAAGCCCGGCGCGATGCAGTTGGCGGTGATGCCGCGCGACGCGACTTCTCGCGCCAGGCTTTTCGTCATCCCGATCATGCCGGCCTTGGATGCCGCGTAGTTGCCTTGCCCCGGATTGCCGAACACGCCGGAAATCGAGGCGATGTTGATGATGCGGCCATAGCCGGTCTTCGAGCGCATCATGTGGCGGGCACCGGCGCGGCAGAGCATGAATGTCGAGGTCAGGTTGACGGCGATGACGTCGTCCCACTGCTCGTCCTTCATCACCATGAACAGGTTGTCCTTGGTGAGACCCGCGTTGTTGACGAGAATGTCGAGGCGGCCGCCGAGCGCCTTCACGGCTTCGTCGATCAACTTGCCGACGGCGGCGCGGTCGGCGAGATCGCAGGGCACCACGACGGCTCGCTCGCCGAGTTCGGCTTTCAGCGCCTCGAGCTTGTCGGCCCTGCGGCCCGACAGCGCGACAGTGGCGCCGGCTTTGTGCAGGGTCCGTGCGATGGCCTCGCCGATGCCGCCTGTGGCACCCGTTACCAGCGCCGTCTTGCCCGTCAGATCGAACATGGTCGTATTCCTACAATTGAGAGCGCGGCCCGATCTCACCGGCTGAATTCAGATCAGGGCAGCAAGTGCCGCATCGATGTCGGCCGGTGTACCGATGCTCGACGCATTGAACGATTTATCGATGCGCTTGACTATACCCGCCAGCACCTTGCCGGCGCCGATTTCATAGATGTCGGTGATCCCGTCGGCGGCCATGTAGAGCGTGCATTCCCGCCAGCGAACGGTGCCCGTCACCTGCTCGACGAGGCGGCGTCGGATTTCCGCCGGGTCGGTGATCGGGCTCGCCAGCACGTTGGCGATCACCGGCACCACGGGCGCTTCGATCATGACCCTGGCAAGTGCTTCGGCCATCGCCTCCGCGGCCGGCTGCATCAGCGAACAATGGAAGGGGGCGGAGACGGGCAGCGCCACGGCGCGCCTGACGCCCAGCGCCTTGCCGACTTCGGCGACGCGATCCAGCGCCCTCTTGTGCCCTGACAGCACGACCTGCGTCGGCTCGTTGTCGTTGGCGACCTGGCAGACATCGCCCTGTTCCTTGCCGGCGGCCGCGGCCGCCTCGGCCACCTGCCGCGCCACATCGAGGCCGACGCCGAGGAGCGCCGACATGGCCCCCTCACCCACCGGAACGGCCTTCTGCATCGCCTGGCCGCGCAGCTTCAACAGACGCGCGGTATCGGCAAGCGAGAATGCGCCAGCGGCGGCGAGGGCCGAATACTCGCCGAGCGAATGGCCCGCCACGTATTTGACCTTGTCGGCGAGCCTGAAACCCTTCTCCCGCTCGAGCACCCGCATCACCGCCATCGACACGGCCATCAGAGCCGGCTGCGCGTTCTCGGTCAGCGTCAGTGTCTCTTTGGGACCATCCCACATCAACGCCGACAGCTTCTGGCCGAGCGCCTCGTCGACTTCGTCGAAAACCTCGCGGGCCGCGGGAAACGCGGCGGCCAAGTCGCGACCCATGCCGACGTCCTGGCTACCCTGTCCTGGAAACACGAAGCATATCGCCATCGGAGCCGTGTCCTTGTCACAATACCTGCCGCGGCGGCTTTAGGCATGGCGCGGCGCGATGAGTCAAGGGCGGCAATTGATGCTGTCGTGCCGTCCGGGCCTGCCCCTCGGTCCTGCGCCGAGCCGCGCCGAGCGGCGGCGCCCCCATCCCGCGTCCCCCATCCCGCGTTCCCCCATCCCGCGTCCCCCGTCCCAAGTCGCCCCGCCCCGCGCGAGGTCGAATGACGCCCACGGCATCGACACCCGCCACGGCTGCACGGAGGCGTTGATTTCGCCTGTTATCGACGAGTTGGCTCCAGCGCCGCGATTTCGGCGGCAAGTTGCGGAGTGCAATGATGATTTTCGATCTGAGCATCGTTCGGCAAGCAGCGGAATATCTGGTCAAATTTGTCGCATTCGTTGCATCTCCCACGATTTTGCCACATTTGCGCCGACCTAGCGCGGCCCGTGATTTCGCAAGGGAGAAAGATCATGAGCAAGAAGATCTTCGCTTTGCTGGCTGCGATCCTGCTGTTGCCGATGGCGATTTCGGCAGCCGAGGCAGCGCCGCACCGCAAAGCGCACGGAGCCAAGACCCACAGCTCTTCGCACAAAGTCATCAAGCGCGCCTATCACGGCAGCCGCCGTGCGCATTCACGCCGGGCCCATTCCCACCGGGCCTCGTCGCGCCGCCACGCCAGCCGTGGCCGGAGCTATCGCAGCTCGTACCGCAGCGCCGACCGGGCAACGCGTCCGGGGGCGGAGGTCGCCGGCTACGGCTATTCGACCCGGTACGCGGCCGGTGGCCGTCCGCGTCAATGGTGCGGGTGGTGGATGCGCACGCAGCGCGGCGGCGGTCCGCACCTCAACGTGGCCTGGAACTGGCGCAACTACGGCAGCCCGGCCTCGCCGCAGGTGGGTGCTGTGGTGGTCTGGCGGCACCACGTCGGCCAGATCGTCGGACGGGCCGCAGATGGCCGCTGGCTCGTTCAGTCGGGCAATGACGGCGGCGCCGTCCGTACCCGCCCGCGCTCGGTCGCCGGCGCCGTGATCCGCATGTGAGAAGGGCGTCCGGCCGCGGTTCGCAATTCAAAGCTCGACAGGGCCGCCCGGCACGTTCATCTGCCGGGCGGCTGCACTTGTTTTGACTGCCGGACAGCGGCCTGTATAGTGCAGCGCAAAATGACTGCCGCAGCCTGTTGCCAAGGACCTCGAAGCGCCGATGACCGCAATCCGTACTCCGCAGAAGCATTTCGCCCCCCTCGCCATCGGCGCTCCCGAACCCTACCGCACGCTTCCCGTCCGCATCGAGCGGATGATCCACTTCATACCGCCGCACAACGAGAAGATCCGCGCCAAGCTGAAGGACACGATTGCGCAGGTCGACGTCGTGCTCGGCAACCTGGAGGACGCCATTCCGGCCGGCGAAAAGGAGGCCGCGCGCCGGGGTTTCGTGTCGATGGCCAGGGAGCACGACTTCGGCCAGACAGGCCTCTGGACGCGCATCAACTGCCTCAACAGCCCGTGGGCGCTCGACGACATTACGACGCTGGTCGCGGAAGCCGGCGACAAACTCGATGTGATGATGCTGCCGAAGGTCGAAGGGCCCTGGGATATTCATTACCTCGACCAACTCCTCGCGCAGCTCGAAGCCAAGCACGGCGTCAAGAAGCCGATCCTGATCCACGCCATCCTGGAGACCGCGGAGGGTGTGAAGAACGTCGAGGCGATCGCGGCGGCGTCCCCGCGCATGCACGGCATGAGCCTCGGGCCGGCCGATCTCGCAGCCTCGCGCGGCATGAAGACCACCCGGGTCGGCGGCGGCCACCCAGATTACCAGGTGCTGGCGGATGCGAACGGCGATGCCCCCCGCACGCGCTTCCAGCAGGATCTGTGGCACTACACCGTCGGCAAGATGGTCGACGCGTGCCTCGCCTACGGCTTGAAGCCCTTCTACGGGCCGTTCGGCGATTTCTCGGATGCGCAGGCATGCGAAGCACAGTTCCGCAACGCTTTTCTGCAGGGCTGCCTCGGCGCCTGGTCGCTGCACCCCTCGCAGATCGAGATCGCCAAGCGTGTCTTCTCGCCCGACGTCAAGGAGGTGCAGTTCGCCAAGCGCATTCTCGACGCCATGCCGGATGGCACCGGCGCGGTGATGATCGACGGCAAGATGCAGGACGACGCCACCTGGAAGCAGGCGAAGGTGATCGTCGACCTCGCCCGTCTGGTCGCCGCCAAGGACCCGGCGATGGCAGCCGCCTACGGGCTTTGACGGCACGAACCGGAGCGATGTGGGGCAGACGGAGGCGTATCCGCGCAGAGATGCTATGATCGCGCGTCGAGATGTAGGGCAGAAGATGAGCGATCACGATCCGAAAACCAAGAAGCCGGCGGCGCGCCCCAGAAAAGTGGCGCGCGTCGAGCCGTCGCGGGCCGACAGACAGCAGGCGTCGAGCCGGGAGAGGCCCGCCTCCAAAGACCACCCGCGCACGTCCAGCAAGGCTGTCAACCCGTCGACGAACGACGCCGAGGCAACGGCCGTCGCAACCAAGAGCGGCCAGGTTGCCCCCGGACCCAAGGCACGTGCCGCCGACACGGTCGCCAGATCGCAACAGTCCACCAAGCGTCATGCCAAGTCTTCGGCTGCCATGAAGCAGGCGCGGTTTTCCGTCGGCGATGTCGTCCGTCATCGCTTCTACCCGTTCCGCGGAATCGTTTTCGACATCGATCCCGTGTTCGCCAACACCGAGGAATGGTGGCTTGCGATCCCAGAGGAGATCCGTCCCGCCAAGGACCAGCCCTTCTACCATCTGCTGGCCGAGAACGCGGAAACCGAGTACGTCGCCTACGTGTCAGAGCAAAATCTGCTTGCCGATCAGACCGGCAAGCCGCTGCGACACCCCCGGATCGCAGAGATGTTCGAAGTCGACGACGACGGCCTCTACCGCGCCGTGTTCATCAACCGGCATTGAGCGGCTCATTTCTTCCGCCGCCGATTGACGCCGCAGGAATTCCCGCGACGATCGGGGCGGGCGCGAGCCGGTTCGACCGAGGGGCCCTGCCTTCGCAGCGAGGGCGTGGGCTGATGGTGCAAAGCCACGGCCCGTGTGCAACGAGAGCCCTGCCCGGGTCCGCGGACCGGCGCGAGTAGGCCGCCAATCGGCCATCCCCGACAACCAAATCGACACGAAAGCCCCGGCTCGAGATGCACGGCTTTCGCGGCGGCGTCAGAAACGAGACAGCGGCGGCGTTATTCCGGCACCTTGCCGTCGGGACCGGGCTCCGGTTCCAGGTCGACCAGGCCGCGGCCGATCTCACGCCAGCCGTCGATGCCCTGCGGAAACCACGCGACGTTCGCATACCCCCATTCGAGCGCCCGCTTCGCTGCGTTCCAACTCATCCAGCAGTCGGCCAGACAGAAAAACACCAGCGGCTTCGCCCGGTCGCCCGCCGTCAGTTTCTCGAGGGCGTGGCGGAAGTAAGCCTCAGGTTCGTCGGCCAGCTTGCCGTACCCGACGTTCGGCAACCAGTGCGCACCCTCGATACTCTGGTGCTTGGTACTGCGCCAGATCGTGCCCGGCGGCAGACCGGCGGGCTTCGGCGGGCGCGGGTAGACGTCGATGAGCACCGCCGCGCGACTGTCATGCTCGGCGGCGACCACGGTCGCATCGACCACGCGCGCGCCTTTCAGTGTCGCGGGAACCGGCGCGCGGTAGGCGTCGAGGCGGAAGTCGCCGGGTTCGGGCGGCGCGGCCTCATGAGACGGTATGCTGGTCGCCACAGGGGCGCCGCCTTCGCCGCCCGCCTTGGCATCGACCGAACCGACCGCCCCGTAGACCCCGAGTACAGCAGCGGCAAGAAGGCCGCCGCACACCAAACGACTGCGCGCGCCAGCCCCCATGCCTCACCCACGTTTCCTGTCAGCGCGGCGCGACCGCCGCGGTTATTTCCGAGCGGCAGTGATCCGCCGATTTTCCTCATCGAGCAAGGGCACGCCGAAATCGAGCAACACCTGATCGATGTCGCCCTGGCGCTTGGCGATGATCTCGTTGAGTTGCCGCTTCCACACGTCGTCCCCTTGCCGCACGCCCATCGTGATGCGATACGCCATGCGCGGCCCGGTCGATTCCTTGATCAATGGCGCGACCACCAGTTCCTCGCCACCGCGCTTCGAGAAGTAACCGGCGATCGGGCCCCACAACACACCCACGTCGATTTCACCCTTACGGATGTCTTCGACCATGCGCTCGGCCGGACTTTCAAATCGACGGTCGACGACCAGGTTGTAGGGGCGCGCATAATCCATCAAACCATATGTGGTCATGACGTCGCCCGGTGGGGTTCCGGCAACGATGCCGATGCGCTTTCCCTTGAGTCTCGGGTCGGCGAAACTGTCGACACCGTCGAAGCCTTGCCCTTTGCGATAGAGCAGCGCGTAGGTCGAGCGGTAATAGTGATTGGTGTTGAGGACGAGTTCGTCGCCTTGTGCGTAGCC
>JBKBNR010000120.1:3134-8398 GCA_046295315.1 Hyphomicrobiaceae bacterium | reverse complement strand
GGCAACGTCAACGCGAGCGTTTCCGCAGGATTGGCGCAAACGGCCTCACAACAAATTCTGAATGTCATGGGAGGGTTCTTGAAGAAACGGCGACACCGAATGCCGAGGGTCTATCGGTTCTCCGCCAGGCATCGGAAAGGCTCGGATTATCGGCACGAGGATTTCATCGAACGATGAGGGTCGCGAGGACGATCGCAGATCTGGATGGTGCGGATGAGGTCGGGCGGCTGCACGTGGCCGAAGCTCTGAGTTATCGAGCCGAAACGGTTCAGCAGCCACGGGCATAGTTCACACTCGCCGCAGTGGTGAGGTCGGAGGGAACGAGGCGATGGGACCTGACGTTCCTCGACAAGCGCCGGGAGGCGATGGCGGGCATTGGTGAGACGGGCATGCCGCACGTACTGGCCCAATCACAACCTGGCCGGATCACAAACCGGCCACGCCACATCGCCGTGGCGCATTCGTCTCGTGCCCCCTGGAGGAAGCACGACAAACTGGTCTTGGTCGCGCCGTCCAGGTTCCGTGCCGGTACTGGTGGTGCGGACGGCGGGACTCGAACCCGCACGACGTTGCCATCTCGAGATTTTAAGTCTCGTGTGTCTACCGGTTCCACCACGTCCGCCGACGAAGCCGCCCTTATGCGACAGGGCACGCCGTCCCGCAACGTCTGGACTAAGGGGTCCAGGGGGCGAGCCTCCTGGCCTTCACTCGGTCTCGGTGGCGAGGTTCGCCAGCGACCGTTCTACCTCGGCAGCGGCACGGCCCCGGCCTTGCCGGCGATCTTCAACGCGAAAGCGTATTCGATCGCGGTCTCCTTCAGCGATTCGAAACGCCCCGAGGCGCCGCCGTGTCCGGCTTCCATGTTGGTGCGCAGCAGCAGCAGACTATCGCTCGTGCTCAATTCCCTGAGGCGTGCCACCCATTTCGCCGGCTCCCAGTAGGTGACGCGCGGATCGGTGAGACCGGCCAGCGCGAAGATGTGCGGGTAAGCCTGCGCGGTCACGTTGTCATAGGGGCTGTAGGCGCGGATCGTCGCGAAATCGGCGGCGCTTTCCAGCGGGTTGCCCCATTCGGGCCACTCCGGCGGCGTCAGCGGCAGGTCCTTGTCGAGCATCGTATTCAACACGTCGACGAACGGCACGTTGGCGATGAGGCCGAGAAACAGCGACGGCGCCATGTTGGCGACGGCGCCCATCAGCATGCCGCCCGCCGAGCCGCCGTGCGCGACAATGGCCCCGCGCGACGTATATCCGGCGGCGATCAGATGCTCGCCCGCCGCGATGAAGTCGGTGAAGGTGTTACGCTTCTTGTCGCGTTTGCCGTCGGTGTACCAGCGATAGCCCTTGTCCTTGCCGCCGCGGATGTGGGCTATGGCGTAGACGAAGCCGCGGTCGACGAGCGATAGGCGCGCCGTCGAGAACGCTGCGGGAATCGAGATGCCATAGGCGCCGTAGCCGTAGAGCAGCAACGGCGCGCTGCCGTCGATTTTGGTATCGCGATGGTAGAGGAGCGAGATCGGCACCAGTTCGCCATCGGGTGCCTTGGCCTGCAAGCGGCGCGTGACGTAGTGGGCGGCATCGTGCCCGCTCGGCACCTCCTGACGCTTGCGCAGCACGCGGGCGCGCGTCGCCATATCGTAATCGTAGACTTCGCCCGGCGTCGTCATCGACGAGTAGGTGAAGCGGATGGTCCTGGTGTCGAATTCGTGGCCGGAGCCGAGGCCGAGCGAATAGGCTTCCTCGGGGAACGCGATCGCGTGCGTGTCGCCGTTCGCCATGTCGGTGACGACGATGCGCGGCAATCCACCCTCGCGCTCGAGACGCGCCATGTGGCCCGCCAGAACGACCATGTCGAGGATCAGGCAACCGGGGCGGTGCGGTAGGATTTCCCGCCAGTTGGCGCGTTCGGGCGCGTCCAGGGGCGCTGTACAGATGCGGAAGTCTTCCGCACCATCCGAATTGGTCAGGATCAGCAACTCGTCGCCGCGGTGCTCGACGGAATACTCGTGGCCGAATTCGCGTGCCGCGCCGAGGCGCGGCGCGGCTTCCGGGTGGTCGGCGTCGATCAGATAGACTTCGCTGGTATCGTGGCGGTGCGTATCGATGACGACGAAGGCCTTCGATTGCGTCGTCGAGACGCCGACGAAAAACCCGGGGTCGTGCTCCTCATAGACGAGCACGTCCGTCGCGATGTCGGTGCCGAGGGTGTGGCGATAGACCCAGCGCGGGCGGTGGTTGTCGTCGAGCCGCACATAGAACAGCGTCCGGCCGTCGCGGGCGAAGGCGAAGGCGCCGGCGTCGGGTATGAGATCGGGATGCAGGGCGCCAGTTTCGGCATCGCGCACGCGGATGGTGAAGAACTCCGAACCCGCTTCGTCGACGGCGTAGGCGATCAGGCGATGATCGGGCGAATGGTGCAGACCGCCGAGTTGCCAGAACGGCTTGCCGTGCGCCTCGCGGTTGCCGTCGAGCAGGATGCGTTCGCCGTCGCTCGCGCCGCGAGGACGGCGGCAGGCAAGCGCGTATTGGGCACCCGTCTCGTAGCGGAAGTAATATTCCCACGGTCCGTCCGGGTTCGGCACCTGGCTGTCGTCCTCCTTGATGCGCCCCTTCATCTCCAGGAACAGCGCGTCCTGCAGCGCCTCGGTGTCGGCCATCGCAGCCTTGGTGTAGGCGTTCTCCGCCTCGAGATGGGTGCGGATGTCAGGTTCGAGGACGCTCGGATCGCGCATCACCGTCTGCCACACCCGCGACCTGAGCCAGGCATAGGGATCGCTCAGCGTGATGCCGTGATGCGTCACCTGATGATCCTGGCGTGCGGCGCGTGGCGGGGCAGCGTTTCCGGCGGCGAGATGCGGCGCGGCGTCGGATCGGGTGTGCGGCATCGATGGTTCCTCAAGGCGGCAGGATCAGGGGCCAGCACGGGCCGGTTGGGTCAGCGACGGGGCCAGCGCGGCGTTCGACCAATAGCGATGCACTTGCCACCCGACAACCGCCGAGCGCCGGCGGCCGGATTTGCGCCGCAGACCCAGCGGTTCTTTCGAGCCTGCAACGGCGTCGGTTCCAACAGGCGGCGAGTCCGGTACTCGAGTTGTGATATCGTTGACAATCTTCGTTAGGAATATGCGCGGCTTTCTGCGGGCAGTTATTGACAGTCAATTCGATTTGGTTTCAGTAATCGGTGGCACGAATTCTTCACTTACACCGCCATATTTCGGTAGTCGTCAAGCAAAGCTACGTCGTGACGACGGTCGATCTGGCTCGGTTCTGCCGCTGGCGCGCCTGGGACGCCCCCAGTGCATCGCTTGCCGGCACATCAATTGGCGGTACATCGATTGGGATGCGAGGATTTGACGATGGAAGAGGCGGAGCAGACCGGCTTGGTCGAACTGACGGCCAAGATTGTTTCGGCCTACGTCAGTAACAATTCGCTCGGGGCGAACGAGGTTGCGCAGTTGATCAACGAAACTCACGCGGCGCTCGTTCGCGTCACCGGCGGCCTACCGGAGCCGGAGCGCGAGGAGCAGCGGCCGCGCATCTCGGTGAAGAAATCCGTCATGCCGGACTACATCATCTGCCTCGAGGACGGAAAGAAGTTCAAGTCGTTGAAGCGGCACTTGCGCACCCACTACAACATGACACCGGAAGAATATCGCGAGAAGTGGGGTCTGCCGCACGACTATCCGATGGTGGCGCCCAATTACGCCCGGCAGCGCTCTGATCTGGCGAAAAAGATGGGCCTCGGCACGCGCCGCCCCGACGAGGAATAGCGCCGTCGCCACACCCGGCACCGCTCGGGTCATATCGTCCGATCTGCCCGGCCGGACAGGCGCCGGGACAGATGATGCAACTCGCAGCGGTAGGCCGTGAGCAGGAGGGCGTGCCGCGCGAGGTCGTATGTCCAGTGGCCAGCTTTGCCGCGCTTGCGCTCCTCACGCAGGGCCCGCCTGATTTTCGCAACGATCCGGCCGTGTCCGGCCAGATCGGTTTCTTCGAGCTCGTTCGGCCAGATCGCTATCAGCCGCGGCAGGTCGCGTGCGCGGAGGTAATCGACGTTGCCCTGCGGAGCGGCGGATGCGTGTGCCGGTTCGGCGCTGGCGTCGTTCGGCTGGCCATCGGGCATAGGGGCTGATGCGTTCGGCATGGATGAGGCTCGCCAGCAAGTCTTGCGTCTCAGAGGACGCTAAGTCCGAAGTGTACGGCCGGGGATATTCTGCTGCCCGGCGATGCGCCGGCCGTGCCGCCTTTCTTTAATATATTCAGAATGATGATATTAAATTTTGCTGGCCTCGAACTTGCTTGATGGGCTGTTTTGGGTCTGTGCCTTTCAGTATTCGATCTAGATGCGCATCAGTATCAAACTTATCCCCACTGTTCCCGTACCTCCTATGTTGGCGTGGAGCACATCTCGACATCAGTTAGTCTTGCTTCGACGATGATGTGCCAAGTCGTCTGCCGCCGAAGTGGTCGCTGGAGCCGTACAACTTGAGCGCCAGAGGAGCGGTGACACACCTTGAGACTGCAGCATGGAGGTGATGCGTGAACGCTAGGGTTGAGACGCAACAAGTCGGGGGCATCCAGGGCGAGGCGGTGGAAGCTGTCGAAAGGCTGGTGATCGAGCAGACCGTCGCCCAGGTGTTCGGTATCCAGAATGGCGATTTGCGCCGTGCCACCCGTGGCCGCGCCCATGTCGCCCGCGCGCGGCAGGTGGGCATGTACCTCGCGCATGTCGCCTGCGGCCGTTCGCTGACCGACGTCGGCCGATTGTTCGCCCGCGACCGCACGACGGTATCGCATGCCTGCAGCGTCATCGAAGACGGCCGCGACGACCCGACCTTCGATCACGTTCTGGAACTGCTGGAGCGCGCAGTTCTGGCGATGATCCCGACGCGCCTCGGCCGGCCGCACAACTCCGACGGTTGGTTGGTTCATTGACGACGGGCGAGAGCCGGCCGCAGCGCCATGTGCTGCGGCTTCTCACGGCGCTGGCGAAAAGCGGTGCCGAGGTCGAGATCGAGCGCGGGCCCGACGGAACAGTCGAGCGGGTTGCGGTCGTCAGGGGCGGCGGCGCGACGCCCGACCGACTGTTGCGAGCCGATGCGGAAACCTGGCGCGAGGCGGTGCGGAGCGGCGCCGTGGCGATGGACGCCGCAGGTCGGTGGCGTGTCACGCAAGCGGGACGAAAGCGTTTGGCGGCGGGGGGCGATCAAGGCAGCGCGCGCAACAAGGGGGCGGCGGGTGGGGATGCGGCGGAAAGCTCGCGGC
>JBKBNR010000120.1:0-3124 GCA_046295315.1 Hyphomicrobiaceae bacterium | reverse complement strand
CGCGGTGGGGGGGGGGGGGCCCCCCCCGGGGGCTCTCCGGTTGTGGGGGGGGGGGGGCCATCCTGGCCGCCCGCCCATCGGGGGGGGGGGGGGGGGGGATGCGGCGGAAAGCTCGCGGCCCGCGCGGCCGGTCGAGAATGTCGCCGAAAGCCCGCTGACCTGGCTGCGAAACCGGCGTGATCGTAATGGCACGGCGCTGATCACCGAGGCGCAATTCGACGCGGGCGAGCGGTTGCGTGCCGATTTCGAGCGCGGACAATTGGCGCCTCGGATCACGGCGAATTGGTCCGGGTTCGGCGGCGGCAGCGGTGCGAACGGTGCGCATCGTAACGTCGAGCTCAGCGACGGCGCGCTGGCGGCGCGCGAGCGCGTCAATGGCGCGCTGCACGAGGTCGGTCCGGAAATGGCGCGCGTGCTTCTCGAGGTGTGCTGTCACCTGAAGGGGCTGGAACAGCTCGAGCGTGAAGCGGGGTGGCCGCAAAGATCGGCGAAGGTCGTGCTGACGATGGCGCTGACGGCACTCGCGCGCCACTATCGGATCGGCAATGGCAGCGCCCCGCGATCGGGAGCCATCCGGCACTGGGGCGCGGCTGACTACCGTCCCCCCATCGATGGAGCATGAAGCCGTCGCCGTCGTAGCGTTCGACCGACCGTCGTCACTCGTCGGCCGTCGGTGAATTCGATGATGGCGACCGGCGGCCGGTCAGGTCGACGCGACGGCGGCCGCGTCGGCCTTGATCCGCGCCACCATCGACGCCAGTCCATTCGACCGCTGTTGCGTCAGGTGCTGCGACAAACCCAGATCGCCGAAGATCTTCTGAGCGTCGACGGCAAGCACCTCGTCGGGCGTGTGGCCGTCGTAGATGGCGAGCAGAACGGCGACGAGACCACGAACGATGTGGGCGTCGCTGTCGCCTGCGAACCGCATCACCCGTTTGCTGCCGTCGAACTCCGCGGCGCTCTTCAGCCAGACTTGGCTGGCGCAGCCGCGCACCTTGTTGGCGTCGATGCGCGCGTCGTCCGGGAATGGTGGCAGTTTTCGACCGAGCTCGATGACGTAGCGGTAGCGGTCCTCCCAGTCGTCGAGCAGTTCGAAGTCTTCCCGTATGTCGTCGACGCGCATGTCGTATTCGTCCCACTCGGCGGTTTTCAGCCTGGCGTGGAGATAGGGGCATTCACCTCGCCTTTGCAAGGCCGCGTTGAAGGTCGCGCGGGCCATCATCGGCGTGAGGGCTGGCGTCGGTCGCTGGGAATGACTTGGTCAGGGCGTCGGGTGGCCGCGCCAAACCGGCCTGAGATCGTCGCGGGTCAGCGTACCTTTATCGCCAGCCGGCCCGCTGTCGGAAGCGGTCCAGTACCCCGCAGGAAATACAGAACGCATGGGACCGTCCGGCGACGGCGCATGCTCCGGCCCGGTCCGCGTGGCGATATCGTAGATCATGCCGGCGGCGAAGGTCGCCTTCTGCTTCATGTCCGACCAGACGTTGCCGGCCACCTCGCACGTTCCGACGTTGCGATCGCAGAACGTCGCCGCCCAGGTCGCGGCCGCGTTGGCGTGCTCCATGAACCGGCGCTGTTGCGCGGGGTCGGTCGGCAACAGATAGATGGTCAACGCCATGAGCATGAAGGCGCGAAGCGAGAACATGGCCGGTTCCTCGTGACGACACTGACGATGCAGCGAGGATAGCGTGGGCGATTGATGAAACCGTTTGCGGAATGTTCCGCATTTGAACCGAGCTTGCGACGATTTTTATGTATTTTCTGGTGCATCTCGGCGCACCCCGTTCCGCCGGATCGGGCGAACGGCGGCAGCGAGGCCTGCTGTGCATCCCTATGCGTTCGTCTCAGGCCGGCACGGATCGAGTTGACGCGGTGCTGCGACCGAGTTTGTTCGACTTGCCGAGTTTTTTTGCCGAGGGCATTCCTGGTCAGCGGCGGAGTGGCGGCAGCGCTGGCGATGACGCTGGCGGCGCTGCGCGGGGCCGGTTTGTCGATCGTGGCGTTGATGGCGCCGGTCACGTTGAAATCGATGGCATCAGGCTCGATGACCGGAAACAGGCTCGCACTGGCGATCGCGGCCGGCTATGGGTCTCGCGAGATGCCTCCGTCGGGTCTTGGTGGCCGATAGCTGCCACCCCGATACCACCAAGACCACTTCGACGCGGGCGGAGGCCACGGCTCACTCTGCCGCTTCGACAAGCGTCAGTTGGCGAACGTCGCCCGAGCGCTTCTTCTTCGAGGACTTTGCCGCTTCCCCAGGAGTCCGTTTTTCGGCAGCGGAGTTGTGCGCGTAGGTGGCCCATGTCGGCTCGTAGCTGTCGTTGGCCTGGTTGCCCCAGTATGTCCAGCCGGGGCGTGTGCCGCGTGCGAACAACTCCAGGAACGGCCCCCGGCTGCACGCCTCGATCAGATCGTATTGCTCGTCCGGCTTGCGCGAATGCTCGCGTTTGCGGGTCGCCACATAGTTCACCTGCGTCCGTCCCGGCTGCAAGGTCCGGGCGTTCTTGCCGCGCACCCCGAACAGCAGCAATTCAGTGACGTTGCGGAAGTAGAAGCCGACACCGCGCCCGTCCGAACCGCCATCTTTGCGGATTTTATGCCAGACGATGTTGCTCTTGTACTGGAAGCCCCAGGCTTCCATGACCCGCAGTCCATCCGGCAACAATGCGTTCGGCACCCACATGTAGAGGTGCGCCGGATCGGTGACGAGGTTTGCAACGGGCAATCCGCAGATGTCCGCCGTCGTCATCGTCTCGTAGCGAGCCAGCCGCCTGTGCTCCGGCGCAACCTTGCCCGTGCGATTGACGAACTGCCACGGCGGATCGGCGAGGATGGTGCCAAATCTGGCTGATCCGAGTTGCCGCTGAAGGTCGCTGTCGGCCGGGGCTGATTTAGCGGTCATCTTCGTAAGCCTCCGGCTTGATGCTGAATACGAGGACTGGGCACCCACCCGCGCCGCCGCCTTCGATCTTGGGCCTCAGCTTGTCGAAATGCGTGGTGGACTTGCTGTACGTCCCGGAGTCTCGCAGAAGCATTTTGTGGTTCTCATGCAGCCATTCTTGGAGTGCCGTGCTTCTCGTGACAATTATGCCGAGGTCGATGATGACCTGCTCCCGACTTTTCG
>JBKBNR010000119.1:0-8463 GCA_046295315.1 Hyphomicrobiaceae bacterium | reverse complement strand
TCAACTGCAGCGGATCCGCGGCATCGACTCGGTCACCGAACGGTTGCTGATCGCCAATGGCGTGACGCGACACCAGCAGATCGCCGCGTGGACCGCCGACGACGTTGCCCGCTTCGAAGCGCTGCTCGGCTCCAGCGGTCGCATCGGCCGCGAAAACTGGATCGAGCAGGCGCAAATTTTGTCGGGCGCCGGCGCCGCCAGCAGTGGCGACAGCGATCCCAACGCCTCGCGGCCGGCGCGCCTCGCCGATGCGATCCGCGACAACCGTCCGTCTCGCTCCGAGGTCGGTGCGCTGCGCTCGGTGCGTTCCGAGGCGCTGCGCCCCGGCGCGCCCGATGCCGCCAAGATCGGTGCCGCGAAATCGCCAGCCGCCAATGCCGACCTTAAGCGCATTCGCGGCATCGGCGTGCTGATCGAGAAGAAGCTCAATGCCCTCGGCATCAAGACCTACGAACAGATCGCCAACTGGACGGCGGACGACATCGAGATCGTCAGCCAGTCGCTCGACTTCCGGGGCCGCATCGAACGCGAGAACTGGATCGAGCAGGCGCGCATCCTCGCCGCCGGCGGCCAGACCGAGTTCTCGCGTCGTCTCGATCGCAGCGACAGTTGAGCGGAGGCCCCCCATTGCGACCTCGGCCGGATCGGCTCGTTCGATGTTTCGCAGAAGCGCTCGCCTCGTCGGCGGGCGCTTTTTCGTTGCAGCCGTCTGCTGGCCCGCTCACGGGCCGCGCCGTTCGCCGACGCCACCGCACGACGCCCGCCTTTAGCGAATTGGTAAGCTTAACAAAGCATGATCGCCGAGTGTGTTTCTCAAACGGACCGGACGACGGATCATGGCAGCCATCAAGGGTGTAACGATCGACGACATGCTGTCGCGCGGCAGCATCGGCGATGGCGATGTTCTGCGGTTGCGCAGCGCGCTCTACGGCGCCGGTTCGATCTCCGCCGATGACGTCGATGCACTGTTCGCTTTGAACACCGGCTGCCGTGATCAGGCGCGGAGTTGGCCCGACTTCTTCGTCGAGGCGATCACCGATTTCACCGTCGACCAGACTGAACCGGAAGGCTACGTCACCGCCGACAACGCCCGCTGGCTCATCGAGCATATCGGCCGCGACGGAAAGGTTTGCAGCCGCACCGAACTCGAACTCGTCGTCACCATCATCGACCGCGCCCGCTGGAGTCCAGAAAGCCTCGTCAGCTACGCCTTGGCGCAGGTCCGCGATGCCGTGGTGTCTGGCTCCGGCGCGTTGCGCAACGGCGGTGAAGTGAAGCCCGGCGTCATCACTGATGGCGAGGTCGAACTCGTGCGACGCATTCTCTATGCCTTCGGCGGCGACGGCAATATCGCGGTCACCCGCGCCGAGGCCGACATGCTGTTCGATATCAACGACGCGACCAGCCCCGACACCGTGACACCGACGTGGACCGACCTGTTCGTGAAGGCGATCGCCAACGTCGTCATGGCGACGTCGCACTATGCGCCGCCGACGCGTGAAGAAGCCCTGCGCCGCGAACAATGGCTCGACGCCGACGCCACCGGCGGTCTGTCGCCGCTGGCGTTGCTCAAGGGCGTCATGCAGTTGCCGAGCCTGCTCGATTCCTATCGCCGCATGTCGCGCGAGGAAGCGGCGCTCGAACGCCTCGAGCGGCAGCGGGTCGAAATGATCGTCAACGAGCGGATCACCGAGGGCGAAGCCGCCTGGCTCGTCGAACGATTGGGCCGCGACGGCAAGCTCCACCCTTCGGAAGTCGCCCTCGTCGCATATCTGGAGCGCGAGAGCCCAGCCATTCATCCCGACCTGAGGTCGCTCGTGGAGCGGCTATCCGCTGCCGCCTGAGCGGATTTGTCTGTTTGGATCGTCGCTGCCCCTCCTTGACCGTACGCGGACGCTTCGTCAGTGTCCGCCTCTTGGATCACCTCGCCCGCGGCGGTTGCCCGCATCGGCTGGACCGGGAGAAAACACGTCATGTCGGGTGTGCATCTTCCATCGACGCGCGTTCAGTGGCGTGAAACGCTTCTCGTCGGGGGGCCTGCCGCTGCCGTGGTGTTCGCGGCCTTCTGGTTTGCCTATCAGTTCGTCGAGCCCGCACCCCCGAGGCACCTCGCGATCACGACGGGCTCCGAGCAAGGCGCTTACTTCGCCTTCGCCAAGCGCTATCAGGAGAGGCTGGCCGGAAACGGCATCACGCTCGACGTTTTCCCCTCCAAGGGATCGGTCGAGAACGTGGCGCGGTTGGCGGGTGAACCGGTCGACGGGCGACGGGTCGATCTGGCCCTGCTACAGGGCGGCATCGCCGACAGCACCTCGTTGCCCGGCATGGTCTCTTACGGCCGATTGTTCCTCGAACCCTTGTGGGTGTTCCACAGGCTCGACGGCGAGATCGACAACTTGACGGCGCTCAAAGGGCGGCGTGTCGCCATCGGCCCTGCGGGCTCGGGCACGCGCAAACTCGTCGAGACGCTGCTCGCGGCCAACGGCATCGACGCGAGCAACGCGACGCTGCTGCCGCTCGGCTCGGCCGCGGCGGTCGACTCTCTCGAGAAGGGAGAAAGCGACGCGGCGTTCTTCACGCTGGCGCCGGAAAGCCCCCTGGTGCAGAAGTTGATGCGCGACGACCGCTTCAAGCTCGCCAGCCTGAGGCAGGCGGAAGCCTATACGCGGCGCTTCCCCTATCTCTCCCGCATCGTGCTGCCCGAAGGCGCCATCGATCTCGTCCGCAATCTGCCGGAGCGCGACATCGTCATGGTAGCGCCGCAGGCAGCGCTCGTCGGTCGCGCCGACCTGCATCCCGCGCTCGCCTGGCCGATCGTCGATGCGATCAAGGCCACCCATTCCGACGGCGGCATGTTCCACCGCATCGGAGACTTCCCCAAAGCTGCCGACCCGGAGTTCGAACTGAGCGAGGATGCCGAACGCATCTATCAGTCTGGGGCGCCGTTCTTCCAGCGCTTCCTGCCGTTCTGGCTCGCGTCATTCATCGAGCGGATGATCATCATGGTGGTGCCGATCGCCACCATCCTGCTGCCGCTCCTCAAGCTCGGTCCGATGATCTACGAATGGCGCATCAGAAGCCGCCTGCTGTACTGGTGGGGGCAATTGAAGACGCTGGAACGGCGGATCAACGGCCGCGCCGGCGGCCCCGCCGAGGTCGCCGAGATCAGATCGTCCATCGAGCGCATCGAGGAGGCGGTGAGCACCATCCCCGTGCCGCTCGCCTATACCGACCGGCTCTACGAGTTGCGCAGCGCCATCGACCTCGTTCGCCAGAGGCTCGAAGCGCGCGGCTGAGACGATCGCCACCGGTGGAACGGAGCGTGTGTCCGTCTTTCGTCGGTTCATCCGGCAGTTTACCTGACAAGCAAGGCCGTCTAGAACACGGGGCTTGGTCGGATCCGCCGGCCGCAACGACATCAGGGACAAAGCGCGGGCATGTTCAAGAAGATCCTGATTGCGAACCGTGGCGAGATCGCTTGCCGGGTGATGAAGACGGCGCGAAAAATGGGCATCAGGACGGTTGCCGTCTATTCCGACGCTGATCGCGATGCCCTGCACGTCGAGATGGCCGATGAAGCCGTCCACATTGGTCCGGCCGTCGCCGCGCAGTCCTATCTCGTGATCGAAAAGATCGTCGATGCCTGCAAGCAGACGGGCGCCGAGGCGGTGCATCCGGGCTATGGCTTCCTCTCCGAGCGCGAGGCCTTCCCGGTCGCCTTGCAGAAGGCCGGCATCGTGTTCATCGGCCCGAACCCGGCGGCAATCGCCGCCATGGGCGACAAGATCGAGAGCAAGAAGGCGGCGGCCAAGGCCAAGGTCTCGACGGTGCCCGGCTATCTGGGCGAAATCGCCGATGCCAAGCAAGCGGTGAAGATCGCCGACGAGATCGGCTATCCGGTGATGATCAAGGCGTCGGCAGGCGGCGGCGGCAAGGGTATGCGCATCGCCTGGTCGCGAGCCGAGGTCGAAGAAGGCTTCACGCTGTCGCGCAACGAGGCCAAGTCGTCGTTCGGCGACGACCGCATGTTCATCGAGAAGTTCATCGTCAACCCGCGCCATATCGAAATTCAGTTGCTCGGCGACAAGCACGGCAACGTCATCTATCTGGGCGAGCGCGAGTGCTCCATTCAGCGCCGCAACCAGAAGGTCATCGAGGAAGCGCCGTCGCCGCTGCTGGACGAGAAGACGCGCAGGGCGATGGGCGAGCAGGCCGTGGCGCTGGCCAAGGCAGTCGGCTACGACAGCGCCGGCACGGTGGAGTTCGTCGCCGGTCAGGACCGCTCGTTCTTCTTCCTCGAGATGAACACCCGCCTGCAGGTCGAGCATCCTGTGACGGAACTCGTGACCGGCATCGACCTGGTCGAGCAGATGATCCGAGTAGCGGCAGGCGAGAAGCTGTCGATCAAGCAGAGCGACATCAAGCTGAACGGCTGGGCAGTCGAAAGCCGCATCTACGCCGAAGACCCCTACCGCAACTTCCTGCCATCCATTGGACGACTGGTGAAGTACCGCCCGCCGCACGAGGGTACCACCGACGGCCTGACGGTGCGCAACGACACCGGCGTCACCGAGGGCGGCGAGATCTCGATGTACTACGATCCGATGATCGCCAAGCTCGTCACCCATGCGCCGACGCGCCTGCAGGCGATCGACATCCAGGCCGAGGCGCTGGACGCCTTCTACATCGACGGTATCCGCCACAACATCCCGTTCCTCACCGCGCTGATGCAGCACCCGCGCTGGAAGAAGGGTGAACTTTCGACCGGCTTCATCGCCGAGGAGTTCCCCGACGGCTTCAAGCCGCGCGCGCCGGAAGGCGAGGACTTCAAGGTGCTGGCCGCCGTCGCCGCAGCCATCGATCACCTCAACAACGTCCGCCGCCGCGAGATCACCAACCAGATGGACGGCCGCCCGGTGAAATTCCGCAATACCCGCGTCGTCGACCTCGGCGCGCTGCGCCAGACGGTTCGCGTCGTGGGCGCCATCGACGGCCCGATCACGGTCGCGATGCTGAACGGCGACGGCGAAGCCACCGACACGCTCGAACTCGCGTCGCGCTGGTGGCCGGGCGATGCGGTGTGGTCCGGCGTCGTGCGCGACAAGGATGTCTCGGTGCAGGTCCGACCGATCCTCAATGGCTATGATCTGGCGTATCGCGGCATCAGCCTGCCCGCCCGCGTGTATACCGAACGGGAAGCCGAGCTTGCGAGCCTGATGCCGGTCAAAGTTGCTGCCGACATGTCGCGCTTCCTCCTCTGCCCGATGCCGGGACTGGTCAAGGCGATCAACGTCGCAGAAGGCGCGGAAGTGAAAGCCGGCGATCCGCTGGCAGTGGTCGAGGCCATGAAGATGGAGAACGTGCTTCGTGCCGAGCGCGACACGATCGTCAAAAAGGTCAACGCCAAGGTCGGCGACAGCCTCGCCGTAGACGCCGTCATTCTCGAATTCGCGTGACCGAGAGTGGTGCAGGACGCAACACGGAGGTGGTGGGAGGCGCTGGCACCGCTGCCGGTGTTCGTCACTCTCCATCAGTCCGGCAACCTCGATGCCGAACCCTCCTCACCGACACCCCTGGAGCTCACATGCCCCGCCAGTTGATTTCCTCCGGCTCGCCCTTCGAGGAAAAGATGGGTTATTCGCGCGCCGTCGTTGACGGCGACTGGGTGTTCGTGTCGGGCACGACCGGCTTCAACTACGACACGATGAGCATCTCCGACGATGTCGCCGAGCAGGCCGAGCAATGTTTCGTCAACATCTCGAAGGCGCTCACGCAAGCTGGCGCTACGCTCGCCGACGTCGTGCGCGTGCGCTACATCTACCCGCGCGCCGAGGATTTCGAACCGTCACTGCCGGTGCTCGGCAAGCATTTCGGGGCTGTTCGCCCGGCCGCGACCTTGATCGTCGCCGGGCTCGTCGATCCGCGCATGAAAATCGAGATCGAAGTCACTGCAAAGCGCGCGGCCAAGGGCTGATCCAGTCACGACCGTCATGTGCCGAAGCCCCGCCCCTATACTCGGCCGGGCTTTCGACGAGGTCGTACCGTGATGCGGCGCCGAGCGGCAAGCTGGATGGCTATGCCAGCGTCTCGGCATGCTGGCGAAGGCCCGCGAGGATCGGCTCGAACGCTTCCTCGTCGCGCGCCTCCGGATAGACCATGTAAACTGGATAGACGAACTTGCGCGACCGCGACGGGCGGCGCAGCCTGCCCCGCGATATGTGTCGTTCGACCAGGCGCGCCGGGAAGTAGCCCGAGACGCCATGCTCGAGCACGTAGTCGAGCGCTGCCGGTCCGATATCGAGATTGAGTGCCGGGTTGGCGAGCTTCGGGAATGCCGCGGCATGATCGTCGCGAAAGTCGGGCCCCCAGTCGACGAAGACATAGTCGGTGGCGCTGCGGCGGCCGGCGGCGCGCTGACCGGAAACGAACACGAACTCCTCGTCGAACAGATGCTCGATGACGAGGCCCGGTGGCTGCACGGGCAGGTACATCACCGCGATGTCGAGCGTTCCTTCGACGAGACGCTGCGTCAAAACATGCGACATACCGGCGCTCGCCGACACAGCGATGTCCGAAATGTTGGTTCTGATCCAGCCGATCCATTTCAGCAGGAAGCCATCCCACAAACTCGGCGGCGCGCCGACGGCGAGGTGATCGCGATGCTGATCCGACAGACCGACTTCAAGCTGCGCGTGGTTCCAGACGCGCACGAGCGCCAGCGCATGCTTCTGGAACTGCTGTCCGGCGAGCGTCAGCACCGCACCTGATTTCGAGCGCTCGAACAATGGCCTGCCGAGTTGGTTCTCGAGCCCCTTGATGCGCGACGACACCGTCGACTGGGTCACGTTCATGCGGCGAGCGGCCTCGATGAAGCTGCCGGTTTCAGCGACCATGAGGAACGTGCGAGCGAGGGCAATATCCATTTGCGAGGCGCTACCCTGACACGTTGCGATCAACGAGCATTCCTCACATCTATCGAAAGTGTCGATAGATCGCAGCAGAAAATTCCGTTTGTGGCCTTGTTCAATTCTCCCCACAGTCGCAATGGCTCGTAGCATGCCTAACGGTAGAGCCCATCGACCGACGCAACGATGGCGAGGCGATGAGGACAACGGAACCAAAGGGAACACGTTCGATGAAGGTCAAGACTGCAAAGAAGCCGGTAGCGAAGAAGAAAGCCGCCGCCAAGAAGGTTGCTCCCAAGAAGGCGGTAGCGAAGACGAAGCCGGCCGCGAAAGGCGCCAAGAAGGCCGTCGCCGCGAAGAAGAAGGGCGCCGTGAAGAAGGTCGCCGGCAAGAAGGCCGTCGCCAAGAAGCCGGTGGCGAAGAAGAAGGCCGCGAAGAAGAAGTGACGCTTTCGGTGACGCGCATGCTCGAGGTTCTGCCGGGGCGCATCGGTGCGATTGCAGTCTGTGCCATCGCTACCGCCGCGGTCGTCGCGTCTGGCTTCGCAGAAGCCGCGACAGTCGCCAACCGCGACAAGGCTGACCTGACCCTGACCATCAAGAGCGGTTCCAAAGCCGAGACACGCACCGTGAAGGCAGGCGAAACACTCCGCGACATGTGCCCGACCGGGTGCAGGATCACTTGGGGCACCGGCAACGACTATCAGATCGAAGCCGGCGACGAGGTCGTGATCGAAGGCGGCTTCATGTACTACGACAACCCTTCGACCAGCCCGTCTGCTGCCCCTGGCGCACCCTCTCTGCGGCCCGGCAGATAGCCTTTGCCCCGTGCGTCGGCGGCCCCGCAACCCTAACGGGATGCCCCGGAAGCGAGCTTCCGGGGCATTTTTGTGCGCGCTCGCCATCGCCCCATGCGCCGACAGACAGGGCCGCCCGCCCGTGGACAGCGAGGCGCTTGCTCCCTGTCGTGCGGATCAACGGGCGGGCTGCGAAACATTCGCCGCCGCCGTTCCGTAGAACATTCACGACCGTATAAGTAGAGCGCGCGCGGACATGTTCCGCCCCAATCGGATGGCATGAACCGCCGGCGACGATGGCCTGACCGGTACACCCGCAGTGAAGCACAGCAACAGCGAGCCGACATGAACGAACTCGTCAAGGCAGCCGACACCGACGCCGCAGAGACGATCGAGGATGCGAACGCGGGCAAGTTTCGCAATCCCGACATCACCATGAAGGGAGAGGCCCGCGCCCGCGTGCCGCTCGACCGGCTCGAGACGCTGTGGATCAACACCGGATCGCTCTGCAACATCACGTGCGCCAACTGCTACATCGAATCGAGCCCCGAAAACGACCGCCTCGTCTACCTCACGGCAGCCGACGTGGCGGCGCTGCTCGATGAAGCCCAGCTCCTCGGCACCCGCGAGATCGGTTTCACCGGCGGCGAGCCGTTTCTCAATCGCGAACTGCCGCAGATGCTGGAGGGCGCACTTGCCCGAGGTTTCGACGTCCTGGTTCTGACCAACGCCATGCGGCCGATGCAGCGCAAGCGCTGCATC